>VBQB01000418.1 GCA_005887855.1 Verrucomicrobiota bacterium
TGAACGCCACGCCAATTTCGCTGTCGGCCTTGAATCCGCCGATCCCCGGCCCATGTCCGGCGCGCGGGTCGACAATCACGAACGGCCTTCGGGTCGGATCGAGTTCGATTCCCGGCGGCGGAATGACCCTCACGAGACCGTAGTTGACCGGCCGATCAAGCGTCTTTCCGCTGAGGACCAGTTCCACTTCGTAGTCGAGCACATGTGGCACGGCCTCGGTCAAATGCTGCCGATACTGATTACCGCGCTGGCGCATCGCGTCCCAGAACAAGACGCTACGCTGGGCGGCATCCACCAGATATTCCACGGCCGGAGCAAACATGCCGAGCTGCGGCGCAAACGCGCTCATTGAAGATGGCTGCTTTTGTTCGGATGGCATGATGCCCGCTCCCTGTGTCACGTCCTTGACAGGACGCGGCTGATGCAGATTGAAAAGCCAATATCGGCCGTCCGCCGTGCTGGACGGTAGCGCTGAACTTATGGGAGCCAAGCCCAAGATCGATTTTCGATTGTCGGTTTCCGGCGTCGCCGCTCAGCCCCACTTGAGCGTCATGGCGACGTCTCCTGGCATCCCGCCGGGAAAATCGATGATTTCGACCTTAAGCTTGTATCCGCGGGGCCGGAAGTACTTCGCCCAAAGCTGATAGATCTCCTTCGGCACGCCGGTGAGCGTGTTTTCCCAGCCCGGCTCCTGCTGATTGATCGCGCGCCCCTTGTCCGTGCACAGCTGGTTGGGAAAGCGGTGCACTTGTACCTCGGTTTTGCCGTTGCTCACCGCGCGCTCGATGATCTTGATGGCGCGCTGAATGGCTTCTTCGTCCGAAAGGCCCGCTGGTTTCTTAAACCGATCGAGCAGCGCTTGCTTCTCGGCCTCCCCCTCGGCGTGTTGCCCCGCCTGCTTGGATGCTTGTTCGGCTTCCGCGAGCGCGAGTTTCTTCATGAAATCGCTTGCGCTCGGCAGCAACTCGTCGGGTTTAGTCGCCATGTTCCGTCCTCTTCCGCGTCGCGTGACAAAACGTCCGCGTTGCGGGTGGATGACAATTTGTCGCCGGTGCAGGGAGAACACTATATAATCAGTCATCCGTGGGGGGAAGGTTCAAGATAGGCAAACCAGGTTCGGAGGTATGTCATGACCGCAAAGTCGAGCGACTCCTCGACGCCTTTTCCCAAATTCGGGAAGGAGCAAACCGAGGCGATGCTGGGTGTGCAAAAGGAGCTGCTTGAGGCCTGTGAGCAAGCGAGCCGCGCTTGGCTTGCCCGCATAAAGTCCGAAGTAGACCTCTGGTCGGGGCTGGCTACCAAGCTCGCGGGAACTCGGTCCCCCCCGGAAGCGCTGGGGGCATATCAGGAATGCCTCGCGCAGCGGATGCAAATGGCCGCGGAAGATTGGCGACGGCTCTCCGATGACTGTCAAAAGGTCATGCAAACGATCACGCAATCAGCATCTAACGGGCGGCCGATCGCGAGCACGTGAGACGAGCCTATCCGCGCCGTCGTGCAAGGGCTGACAGCGAGCCCATGCATTGCATGAATGATGGAGTAAATGGACGAAACTGATCCGCAAGTTGCGCCTGGATCGGACGCAAGCGTCGAGGCCTGGCGGTGGGCGCCTTGTCGCCGGAACAAAGCCGTGCTGGGTTGAGCATCCACCGCTCAAACTCACCGCACAAAGGATTCAATCGGTGATCCCTGTCGTAAAAGCCAAGCTGCTCGAGGGCAAAAAAGGCCTCATCGTCGGCATTGCCAATGAAAATTCGATCGCTTGGGGCTGCGCCAAGGCGTTCCGCGCGTTGGGAGCCGAGCTCGCGGTCACCTATCTCAACGACAAGGCAAAGAAATACGTCGAGCCGCTCGCTCGCGAGCTCGAGGCGCCGATCGTGATGCCGCTCGACGTGCGCGAAAGGGGCCAGATGGAGGCGGTTTTCGAGCGCATCGGCAAGGACTGGGGCAGGCTCAACTTTGCCGTGCACTCGATCGCGTTTTCTCCGAAAGACGCGCTGCAGGGGCGCGTCGTCGACGTCTCGCGCGAGGGCTTTCTCACCACCATGGATGTGTCGTGCTGGACGTTCATTCGCATGGCGCATCTGGCGGAGCCGCTGATGCGCAAGGGCGGTACGCTTTTCACGATGACGTATTACGGCAGCCAGATGGTCGTAAAGAATTACAACATCATGGGCGTCGCCAAAGCGGCGCTCGAGAGCGCGGTCCGCTATCTCGCGGCCGAGCTCGGCCCGAAGGGCATCCGTGTGCATGCTATCTCTCCGGGACCGCTGGCCACGCGCGCGGCCTCGGGGATTCCTGAATTCGATGCACTGCTCGACAAGGCGAAAGCAAAGGCGCCCGCACGTAGTCTCGTCAGCATCGACGACGTTGGCGTCGCAACCGCGTTCCTCGCCCACGACGCAGCCCGTCTCATCACCGGCGAGACGCTTTACATCGATGGCGGCTACCACATTATCGACTAACTCGGACCGGCTTGGATCGGCAGCCGAAGAGGGCTGCACCGCGCCATCTGTGCACAGTTGGCTGGCAAGAGGGTGATGTCATGACATTGAAACGGACGCCAGGCAGCAATGCCAAGGGGAAGTTGAAACGAAAAATTTACGAGCGGGAACTCCAGAAGCTGCAGGTCGAGCTTTGCCATTTGCAGGAGTGGGTCAAGGCCAAGGGAGCGCGCATCATCATCGTGTTCGAAGGTCGCGACGCGGCCGGCAAGGGCGGCACCATCAAGGCCATCACCGAGCGGGTGAGCCCGCGCGTGTTTCGCGTGGTGGCTCTGCCGGCCCCCTCGGATCGTCAAAAGACTCAATTGTTCATGCAGCGTTATATCGAGCGCTTCCCTGCCGCCGGCGAGATCGTCATCTTCGACCGCAGCTGGTACAACCGCGCCGGTGTCGAATACGTGATGGGATTTTGCACCGAGCAGCAACAGCGCCATTTTCTGGAGAATTGCCCGGTCGTCGAAAAATACGTGGTCGACGCCGGCATCATCTTGATCAAGATCTGGCTGGAGGTCGGCAAGGACGAGCAGGAACGACGGTTTTCGGCGCGCATCAACGACCCACTGCGGCAGTGGAAATTGAGTCCGATGGATGTCGAGTCGTACCGACGCTGGTACGATTACTCGCGGGCGCGCGACACGATGCTGGAGAAAACGAGTAGCAGGCACGCGCCTTGGTACATCGTGCGTTCGGACGACAAACGGCGGGCGCGGCTCAACTGCATCTCCCATATCCTGAAGCTGATCCCGTTCGAAAAGGTGTCGCGCGGCAAGGTCAAGCTGCCCAAGCGGTCAGACAAGGGCAAATACAACGATCGGGCGTCGTTGGAGAAAATGAA
>VBQB01000131.1 GCA_005887855.1 Verrucomicrobiota bacterium
AACACCTGATAGTTGAATCTGCGCTTTAACTCCGAAAGCTCTCGCCCCTCCCGCGGCGGGCGGGCTAAGTTGATCCAAGGTCTGTTACCACAGAATCTACCATAAGAGTTTTATTCCGCCTTCCGTTGCTACGGCGGGACAGGCGACTCCGCTCGACATGACAAACATTCGTATCGCCGCGGCACTTTGTTTCCTGGCGGTGGCGTTAGGTGCGTTTGGAGCACACAGCTTAAAATCGACCCTCGAACTGCGCGGTATGGTGGAGGTCTGGAATAAGGCGGTGCTTTATCATTTCATTCACGCGATCGCGCTATTCGTGCTTGCGCTTTACGGCACAGCGAATCGAGGCGCATGGTGGCTGTTCTTTGCCGGTATTTTTCTTTTCAGCGGCAGTTTATACGCGATGGCCCTCACGAACCTTCGCTGGCTTGGTGCGATCACGCCACTTGGCGGTCTCTGCTTCCTCGCCGGCTGGGCGTGGTTGATCGTCGCGCCAAACAGGTAGGGCGATCGACCTCAATCGCCCTGTAGTCGCTTCGCTGTGCGAAGCGTGCGCGCCGCCCACACGGCGGCGGCTACAGCGCCGCCCGTACGACCCCCGCCGCGACAGAACTTGTTTCCGCTGAGGTGCTTTGTTGATATACTCGGAGCCTGATGTTTAACGCGTTGCCCGAAGCAGAACGAGACGTGATCACGGTGATCACGTTCATCGGCACTTTTTTTATCGCGCTCGGGATCGGCCGGTTTTTAAAACGGCGCGCGGGCGTGCGCCTTGGCCTGCTGTTTCGGCTTTTCTGCCTAACGCTCGCGTTCTATGCCGCCATCGCCGTTTATGGAGTCCATGCGCCGTGGCGAAATCATGTTGGCGCAGCAGCGATCTTATTGAGCACGGCGCTCCTGGTCGCTTTGGTCAATCGGTACGTTTGGGATTTGTACTTCGAACAGAAACGCCAGACGCTGATTCCGCATTTCTTACGCGAGGTTATCGGCGGCCTCATTTTTCTGGTCGCGCTTCTTTTTGTCCTGAGTTCGGGCTATCACGCCGAAGCGCAATTGAAAGGACTGCTCGCAGGCTCCGGGATTGTCGCGATCATTCTCGGATTCGCCGGGCAGAGTTTTTTTGCCGGAATTATCGCCGGCGTATCGATTCAAATTAACCGGCCCTACAAGGTTGGCGACTGGTTGCAGGTCGGCGAGCGCTTTGCCGAAGTGATGGAGATTAACTGGCGTTCGACTCGGCTGCGCACGAATGACGCCATTTATCTCGACATCCCGAACAACGAGATGGTTAGCCACGCGATCGTTAACCTCCATTATCCGACACAGGTCCATGCGATGCGGATTCGCGTTGGAGTCGAGTATAAGAACCCACCCAATCGCGTGAAGGATGCGCTTTTCCGCGCCGCCTCTAGTGCGGAGGGCGTTCTCGCAGAGCCGAAGGTAAAAATTTTCCTAGTCGATTTCGCAGATTCTGCCGTGATCTACGAGATCAAGTTCTACATGGGCAATCATGCAAGAATCAATGAGATCAACGACGCCGTTCGCACGAACGTTTGGTATGAACTGAAGCGGCAACGCATAACAATCCCCTTCCCGATTCGCACATTACACGTCGAGCGCCGCGCGGCACGGACGGTACAGGAAGACCAGGAAGAGGCACGCATCATTCTTCGGGACGAACCGCTCTTTGAGTGTTTGTCGGATGCCCAGATCGACAATCTGGTCAAAGATGCGCGTCTCAATCATTTCGGGCGCGGCGAGCGCGTGATCCAAGAGGGCGCCGAGGGCGACTCTATGTTCGTCTTACTGCGAGGGGCCGCGCAGGTTTCGGTTTCAAAAAACGGCAGTTCGATTCCTGTCGCCAATTTGGGCGCGGGCGATTGTTTCGGCGAGATGTCCCTTCTCACTGGCGAACGCCGAACAGCGACAGTGCGGGCCGAAAGCGATTGCTATGTAATGGAGATTAGCAAGCCAGTCATGGCAGAGGTAATCCGCGATTCGCCCGATTGTCTCGAGCGACTAAGTGAGTTGCTGGCCAAGCGCAAATTGGAAAATGAGGGCGTCCTGAAAGAAGCGGCGTCGCACGCTCACCACGAGAGAAAAGAGCGCGAGTACAGGGCCAACTTCCTGCACCGTCTGCGAACTTTTTTTGAGCTCTGAGCAGCTCGCCGAAGCTTCACGCAGAGAAGCCGTTGCCGCAGTTCCAAATAACCAATTGCCAGTGGGGGAAAACCTACTAAAGTCCCCACCTTTCAGCTGGATCACTCACAATGATTTTATTTGGCCTAACTATTCTGAATTCAGGCGTGCCGCTGTCGATGTTGTGCGCGGCCGTCGGGCTGGTATTTGCGTTTTTTCTAATCATCACGGTCATTCGTCGCTCGCCCGGCAACGAGAAAATGCAACAGATCTCGGCGGCCGTGCAGGAAGGCGCGAAAGCATATCTTCACCGGCAGGTCGTCACCATCAGCGCGATCGCGGTCATCATTTTCCTTTTGCTTTTCTTTTTCAAAGATCGTCCAACAGCGATTGGTTTTGTGATCGGTGCCTTCTGCTCCCTGGCGGCCGGTTATATCGGCATGCGCATCGCCGTACTGGCAAATGTCCGCACAACGCAGGCCGCAAGCGTTACGCGAACCGCGGCCTTGCGCATCGCCTTCAACGGCGGCGCGGTGACGGGTTTGCTCGTGGTTGGGCTCGCGTTACTCGCAGTGTCGATCTTTTATACCGTTGCGGAAAAGTTGGTGGGGCACGACTTGGCGGTGCGAAGTCTGGTGGGTCTGGCCCTCGGCGGCAGTTTAATTAGCGTGTTCGCGCGACTCGGCGGCGGCATTTACACAAAGGCGGCCGATGTCGGCGCCGACCTGGTGGGAAAAATTGAGGAGGGTCTTGAGGAAGATGACCCGCGAAATCCCGCAACAATCGCAGACAACGTAGGCGACAACGTCGGCGATTGCGCCGGGATGGCGGCGGACGTTTTTGAGACCTATGCCGTAAGCCTAATAGGCGCTATTCTGGTAGGCGCGCTAACATTGGCCGCGGAGCCCGCCGCGATTATTTATCCATTTGTGCTCGGAGGCATTTCTGTCCTGGGTGCGATTTGCGGAGTTTTTTTTGTCAATATTGCGGGCGGCAAACCCGCGCCTGTGCTGATGGGCGCGGTGATAACCAACGCTTTGGTCTCCGCGATTCTATTTTGGCCGGCAACCCACTACTTATTTCCGTCAGGAATAACCATCAGTGGCGTGGTGCGATCCCCTACTCAACTCTATTTCGCCTCAGTTATCGGTCTGGTCATGACCGCCGTGGTGGTCGCAATTACAAACTATTACACTTCGATGCGGTATCGGCCGGTGCAAAAAATTGCGCATGCCTCGGAAACTGGCCACGCCACCAACATCATCGCCGGGCTAGCGGTTGGACAACATGCCACAGCGTTGCCGGTTGGCTTTATCGGCATTGCCATACTACTCAGTTTTCATTTCGCCGGTCTTTATGGAATCGCGATCGCGGTGATGTCGATGTTATCGATGGCTGGCATCATCATCTCGCTCGACTCATTCGGTCCGATTACGGACAACGCGGGGGGCGTCGCGGTCATGGCCAAGCTGCCGAAAGAAATCCGCAGCATCACCGACGAGCTCGATGCAGTCGGGAACACGATGAAGGCAGTGACCAAGGGCTACGCCATCGCTTCCGCGGGTCTGGCGGCGCTCGTTCTGTTTGGATCATACGTTGAAGAATTGCGCGATCACGTCACAGCGCGCGGCGAGGTATTTTCGTTTCAGTTTTCGCTCACCGAACCGAAAGTAATCATTGGGCTTTTTATCGGCGGATTGCTGCCATTCATCTTCACTGCATTCAGCATGGACGCGGTGGGCGTAGCGGCCGGCGCAGTGGTGCGGGAAGTGCGACGACAACTCAAAGCAAAACCGGGAATTTTGACAGGGCAAGACACGCCCGACTACGCCACTTGCGTTGATATCGTGACGAAGGCAGCGCTGCGCGAGATGATTATTCCGGCGCTTCTGCCGCTAATTTTTGTGGTAGCGGTCGCCATGATCAAGCCGCTCGGCCCAGTGGTGCTCGGCGGAATGCTGGTTGGGACTATCGTAACCGGACTGTTCATTGCCATCGCGATGACTTCTGGCGGCGGCGCCTGGGATAACGCGAAAAAATTCATCGAAGAAGGGAATCTCGGTGGCAAAGGTTCTTTCGCGCACGCGGCGGCTGTAACCGGGGACACTGTGGGCGATCCGTACAAGGACACAGCCGGCCCCGCGATCAATCCGATGATTAAAGTCGTAAACATTGTCGCGATCTTAATCATTCCGATTTTCTTTTAAGAAAGATCGACAAGTAGTAAGCTCCACAAAGCGGACGCGAGCGATTCGTCCGGCAATGGTGGGATCGATATATGGAAGAACATCGAGATTTCCAGATTGTAGCGTCTAAGCAAACTGGCATAACAAAGCGGACCCTGGCCAAACCGGATCCCGGCGCGACTCCGTTCAAGGTCGTGATTGATCCGAAGCTGCGGATGGATTTGCGGCGCGCGCTCATCGATTTGATCGATTATCACGACGAGGCTCTGGCCGAACATTTTGCCGAAGGAAAGCTGGCCCTGGAATCGTACAAGGAATACATCGAGCTTTTCGCGCGGAGTTTGAAAGAAACCATGGAAAGCCGCGAAGGCGTCTCTTATTTGCTGCGCTCGGTCGGCTTCGACGTCCCTCCGGCCGAAATCAATTTGCAACCGGAACTGCGCTGGAGAAAAGGCCCGGGCGCATTCGGTTCGAGCTTGCTTTAAACGAACGCGCTAATCAGCCTGCACCCATGCCTCGCGTCTTAATCATCGAAGACGACGCCGAAAGCCGGCGCGCAATGGCAGGTCTGTTCATCCGCGAAGATTGGAACGTGCTGGAAGCGAATGACGGTGACGCCGGACTCGAGCTGGCGTTGCACAACCGGCCGGAGCTTATCCTGTGTGATTTGTTGATGCCAAAATCGAATGGCTTTCAGGTTTGCCGCACCATCCGGGAGCAGCTGCAACCAACCAAGATCATCGTCGTCTCGGGCCGCGATTATGGGGTCGATCGAACCAGCGCGCTCCAAGCCGGCGCCGATGAATATCTGCTTAAGCCGATCACGTGGGAACTGCTCTCCAGCGCGATCGACCGGCTTCTGCCCGAGATTCCGCGCCGTCCCAAACCAAAATCGGCGGCCGAAAGTGAGTCGATCCCCGCGCGAATAAGACTGTGGGGTGTTCGCGGTTCAATTCCGGTTCCCGGGAAGGGCACAGTCCGTTATGGCGGAAACACCAGTTGCGTGGAAGTGCGCGCCGATGGCGAGATCATCATTCTCGATGCCGGCACTGGCATTCGCTTACTCGGTCTCGCTTTGGATAAAGAATTTGGAGCTCGCTCGATGAAGTTGACTCTTTTGATCACACACACTCACTGGGATCATATCCAGGGACTGCCTTTTTTTTCTCCGGCGTACAATCAGAAAAACCTCATTCGTCTTTTGGGTTATGAAGGAGCTCGCGCTGGCTTGGCAAAGATCCTGGCCGGACAAATGGAGACGCCGTTTTTTCCCGTGAGTTTACGTGAACTCCCAAGCCACCTGGCGATCGAGGAACTGAGGGAGATCGAGTTTCCAATTGGGAAAGTCGAGGTCCGCTCCAAGTTCGCAAATCATCCGGGCATCTGCGCAGGTTACCGTCTTTTCACAAGCTCGGGATCGGTCGCCTATTTTCCTGACAATGAGCCCTACGAGCTGCTCAAGCTGCAATTAGCGTCGCGCGATGGAATCAACGAGGAAGAAGCACGCGATTTCGCCACCGCCGAGCGCACAAAGATGATCGAGTTTCTTCAAGGCTGCGACGTCGCGATCCTGGACACGCAATATACCGACGAGGAGTACGCGCAGCACATCGGTTGGGGTCACAGCTCAATCAGCAGC
>VBQB01000132.1 GCA_005887855.1 Verrucomicrobiota bacterium
GAAAACCGCTGTTTGCGATAGAGAGCCGAGCAACGTTAAACGAGACGAGAGACCCAACGTGTCGATCTTTGCCTGGAGATTCTCGCGCAGCGGTCCGTCGCCAATAATCTCGCATCTAAAATCGAGGCCACGGCGCGACAACTCCGCGCAAGTGTCAATAAGTTGCTCAAACCCTTTGAACGCAACAAGCCGTCCGACGCTGACGATCACTGGCGCTGGGTTCAGTGTGGCCGGAAACCGGAGCGGGAAATGCTCGAGATCGATCCCGTTGTAAACCCGGTGAATTTTCGCGGCAGAATCCGGGCAGCACTGGCGAAGCAGCTCGCGGCTGTAATCGGTTTCGGCCGCTACAAACGCCGCCGCGGCGCAGATTTCACGCAGGAGATCATCGTTGCCCAGATCCTTCATGAAATCCTGTCCGTGCGCGGTGACACTGAAAGGAATTCCTGAGATTTCTTTTAGGAACATTGCGGTGTGCGCTGCGCGATTGGCGAAATGAACATGAAAGTGATCTACACCGTTACGCGTGAAAAGGTCGGCGAAATAGAGGGCGTTGCGTGCACGTTGTTCGGCCTTAACACTGGAGCCGTATTTTCGCTCGTGCAGCTCGACAAGTTCGCGAGGCCATTTGCCAGTCGTCTTCGCATCCTTTTCCCAGATTCGCAGAATTTGCTGTGGCGGTGCGTAATGAATTGGCGCGCGCAACCGGGAGATATGTTCATGGCGCAAACTGGTGAGCGGCGGATAAATCGAGCCAATCTCTAGCGCGATGCCAAGCCGTTCCAGCGCCAACATCTCGGTATCGCAAAACGTCTGCGAGATAACGGGATATCGGGAATAAAGGTAACCGAGACGCATTGCGATCGATGATTACGCGCGACGCACAGAAATAGCAACGACCTGTAGTGCCAGGCGTACGGCCTGCATTTCCCAAAAGCGGCAGCCGACACGGCTGCCGCTACAGTTTACGAAAAGCGAACGTCTTTTCCCGGATCCATCTCAAAATCCAGTGTCAACGAATCCGTCGTGTTCGGCTTAATCACTTCCTCCATAAATTTCACGTGAACGGAATCTTCACGGAAAATGGCGTACTTGTCCATGGACTCAAAATCGATCGCAATGAAAAAGGGCCAGGGTAATTCCGGATCCACGCGCTTCCCGCATTTAATGCTTAACACCTCTGGAATTTTCAAGAGTTGCATCCGCGCGTTCATCATCATCGCCTCCACCCGGGCGGGAGTGACCTCAGGCTTGAGTTTGTAGAGAACGACGTGGTGAATCATGAAAGATAAAGCTATTAGGCGGTTCGAGCGAGGCGCGCAAGTGGGAATCCGGCGATCGGATCACGCTCATTCGCCGGCGATCGGCGATTACTTCTTCCAGTCCAGCGCGCCCTTCTTGACCGCGTAAACGTAACCGACCATTAAGATTGAGATGAAGCTAAGCATACTCCAAAAGATGAGTCCGCTCTGCTTGATAGAATCTTTGTAAACCACCGCCCATGGATACATAAAAACAATCTCGAGATCGAAAAGGATAAAGAGCATCGCCACGAGATAAAACTTTACGCTGAACCTCGGCTGCGCTTCGCCTTGCGGCACCATCCCGCATTCGTAGGCCGTATCTTTCGCGCGCGTGCGCTTGCCACTTTTTCCGACCAGAACGCTAACGAGCAGAGCTGAGCCAGCAAACCCCATCGCCACGATAATTTGCAGGAGAACCGGCAAATATTCTCGCAGCATCTGTAGGTGCTAAACTCAGTCCTCCTGAGCAGTCCTTACCTATCTTACGCCAGCGAGATGGCCATTCTGCGGCGCAATGGCATTTGCCAAAGCGGAAGGGAGGCCCTTGTATTTCTTGCCATTCTTCTTTACCGCACCGCGAGCAACAAGGTTTTGCAGCTTCTCGTAAGCCCGCAGTCGCAGCATTTCCTCGCCACCGCTGGCGGCGTTCCGTGCCCGTAGATTCTCGTGCACAATGTCGAAAAGCTGTTTGAACTCAAACGAAGAACGCCGTGAGAGGACGGCCACCAGCTCCTCGGTCACTAAGTCAGGAACTCGACGGGAAAATGCATTTTTCTTTAGAATAGCCATAAGGCGAGAAAGTTAGCACATTTTTGGTAGATCGCAGCAGTTTTCTCATACAAGTTTTTGGATTCGGCGAAATAGCGCCGAAATGGCACAATCGCTGACTCTGTCCCAGGCTAGGGCGTCGGCGCTGGAGTGGGGGTCGGCGATGGGCTTAGGGAGGGTTGGGGAGTTCCGCTCGAGGAAGAGGCCCATCTCGTCAGGCCCGTACCGGCCTTCTGACGGGCGCCAATTCCACTTAAAATGGCGAGGCCGATCGCCGATTGGTCCAGCGTGATCGGTCCCACCGATTCGGCTACATAGCCGTCATGGTCGTATCGCTGTGAAGAAACGATCGGGCTAAGGTGTTTCGTGATCACCTCAGGCGCGGGAAGCTTGCTAAGATCTACATCATTGGTCACGGCTGGCATGAAAGCCGCAGCCAGCAGCAACATCGGGCGTAGGGAAGCATCGAGCCGGGAGTACAATACCGCTGTATCGACATAGGCAAAAAAATTCGTCGGGCTTGGCACCGACCGCACAGCGCCTTTGTAGGTTTGCGAATCCGAAAGTTCCGAGGAGGTACCACCGCTGCGCTGTATGGCTGCCTCCACCGACACCGGATTGAAGCCGGCGATCATGATCCGATTCGATAAGGCAATCGTCGGCGTAATCGCAAAAAGACTGCCGAGTGACTGCATCGAAAAATAACGTACGCCGTCCTTTTCCGTTCGTGTCCAAATCGCATTTTCGTCAATCCGCGTGACGGCCTCCACGATGTCTCCGGCTTTGGTCATGTCGATCACTGGGAGCGTCAGGAGCAATGATGGCCAATGCGCGCTTGGGGGCCAGTCCGCCAGCGATCCCAACTCCGGCCCAAAGGCGGCCTTCCAATCATCGGCCGTGATCCCGTTGGCGGAGAACGTCTGAAAAAGTTTCTGCATCTGGCCGCCAATGCCTGCCATTTGATTTATCGTGTCGACCTTTTGTCCGAGGTTGAGCAGCATCGCGAGGTAGAAGAAGGTGTCTTTTGTGGCAAGTGTTAGAGAAGATCGTGCGAAAGCCGCGTCCTGTTCCAGCTTCGGCATCCCGAGAAAAAGTAGATCGTGTATTTTTCCGCTGTCGAAACGCGTCGCTCCAGAAATACTCCGCATTTGTTCAAGGAGCGTCCGTTCATTGGGCGCAACCGGCGCGCGGATCGTTGCGCGGAGTGCGGCGATTCTGTCGGAAAATGTCTTCGGTTGCAGATAAAAAGAGGCCGCGTAACTGGATGGCATGTGAGCAGCCGCCGAGCGATATGACGCGTCCGCATCGAGCGTCTCCTGTGAGTTTTTAACGCGGCCGTCGGCCCGGTCGAGCAGGGCCTTCAATTCTGTTAGGTCGCTGGCGGCGAAAAACCAGGGTCGATCGTAGGCTGTCACTAGCGCAAATGGAGTCGCAGCGACCATTTCGATTTGATGACGCTCGTATTGAAGTTTCTCATGCTTCGCGCTCCGATTTGCTTGCAGAAAATTTGACCGCCATTTGCCGATCACCCGTTCTGCATCTTCGGGGCTTCCTCGAAAACGAAAACCGCCCACAAATTTCGGATTGTTATTGTCGATCGAAGTTAGCGCGAAAAAGGCATCCTTGGGATCAAGCTGTTCGATCTCGCGCAGAGTTTGAGAAGCCGCATCTCTTTTCGGAACCTTGCCCAGCGGCTTGCGAAGAAAGTCCTGCACCGCAGGTTCGCGGTAGAGCAGATACACATCGGAATGATGCCATTGATCGCGCGTTTGGTTAAAGTCTGGTAGGTGCGCCAGAAAAATCGTATCGCGTCCGAGAAGCACACTCACGGACGAGCTCGAAGTTTTTTCGGAAATGCGCCAGGCGTACCAGATGCCGAATGCGACGACCGCGCCTGCGATCACGAGGAGGAAGATTCGTCTCATAGGAATGTGAATTAATCAGAAAAGTAGGAATGAGACTACACGATCTCGCGCAGCGGACACAATGGTCACGGAGGGCAACATTAAGGTCCGCTGTAGCGACTAGGCGCGCGGGTGAAATTGCCGATGTACAGCTTTAAGCCGCTGTTGATCGACGTGCGTGTAAACCTGCGTCGTCGAAATATCGGCGTGGCCGAGCATTTCCTGGATGATGCGCAGGTCAGCGCCGTTTCCAAGCAAGTGCGTCGCGAAACTGTGCCGGAGAAGATGGGGATAAATGTTTTTCTCCAATCCGGAGTGCCGAGCATGTTTTTTCACGATCTGCCAAATCCGCACCGTTGTTAGTTTCGTCCCGCGTTCGGAGAGAAAAATTTCGCTATTGCTGCGGCGCTTCACCAGCTGTGGCCGTTCCGTCGACAGGTAGGCTGCGAGCGCTTCGCACGCTTTCCGGCCCACCGGCACAACTCGCATTTTGTTTCCTTTGCCGGTCACCCGCAGAATGCGCTCTTCGAAATTGAAATTCTCCAGCCGCGCATTTGCCAGTTCGGAAATGCGCAGCCCGCTCGCGTAAAGGAGCTCGATCATCGCCCGGTCGCGCAATCCGTGCGGAATCTTCGTATCGATCTTTTCCAGCAATTGCTCGACCTGCAGTTCATTCAGCGTTTCGGGCAGATAACGCTCGATCCGCGGCAGCGCGAGCGCTTCTGCTGGATCCCGATCCAGCCCGCCTTTGCCGGCGAGAAAGCGAAAGAAAATTTTGAGCGCGACCACGATCAATTTAATCGATGACGCGGAAAGGCCTCCACGTTTGCGCTCGGCGAGATATTCGCTCATGAGCGGCAGGGTCACGCTGCGAGGTTCGTCGATGTTTTTCCTCGCAGCACACCATTGCGCGAACTCGACGAGCGATCGTTGGGTAGAGAGTTGATAATTTTCCGACAGACCACGCTCGACCGCGAGGAAGCGGATGAAGGAATCGATCGCCTGCTCCATGTTGTCCATTTAGCAATTAACGATTGAGAGATTTAGCGACCGTGGCAATCGCTAATTCATAGCGCCAAGAATTCCTTAGTTGGTTTGCATAGGTCCGCGACCTTATTGACAAGCGAAGGTTAAATGTCCGATGTTCATCTAAGATGAGTTTGGATTTGAATACGATCCTGAGAGATTGGCCGCACGAGAACGGCAACGTTAAAGTGCGCAAGATCGCCGGGCTCGATGGCCGCGAGAAGTTGCAACTGCGCGTCGATCTGGGCGTGCTCCAGATGGAAATGACCGGCCGGCCCGATGGACAACGCCCGCACAACTGCGACTCGCTCCTCGAATATCATCAACGGCGCGCGGCCCGCGCGGAGGAAAAAGGCGAAGGCTACGAGCTGACGCCCGAACAGTGCGCCGAGCTCCAGCAGGAAGGCATTCAGTATTATCACCGCTATCTGAGCCTGTTTCAGATTAATGATTTCGGCGGCGTGATGCGCGACACGCAGAGGAATCTCGATCTTTTCACTTTCGTCGCCGAGCACACGGATCGCGAAGAGCTTTCCTGGAGCATGCAACAGTTCCGGCCTTACGTGCTAATGATGAACACACGCGCCAGGGCCTCCATTCTTCTGGGCGAAGGAAAATTTGCCGAAGCCATGGGCGAAATTGAGCGTGGCCGAGATGCGATCAGTGAGTTTTTTCAGCGCTCAAATTTTCCCGAGCTTGTATCGAAAAGCTCAGAGATCGCATTTCTTGACGAATGGCTAGAGGAAGTGAAAGCGAAACGTCCGCTCTCGAAACTGGAAATTATGCAGCGTGAAATGGAAGCCGCGATCGCCAAAGAACTCTACGAACGGGCCGCGGAATTGCGCGACGCCATTAAGCTGCTGAAGACGCAAAATCGTTAGAATTGCTCAAACGTTAAGCTTGGGTGGCTGTAGCACGGTCATCTTGGCTATAAGGGCGACGGGCATCTTGCCTGTCAATTTACACTGGCAGGCAGGGATGCCTGCCCGACTCACAGGCTCGCCGCAGCACGTCCCTCCTGTGGCGGACTGGAAGTCTCTGTTACCTGGCCAATTGCAGGCGATGTGCCCTTGCATTTTGGCAGGCGGCATCTAGCTATTTTGCCATATGAAAATCGCATTCTATTCGCTGGCGTTGAGCGTTTCCTTCCTGCTTCCTGCCCGTGCCGACCTCACGATTGTGCAAAAGGTTGAAGGAGTCGGGCCTGCTACGGATATGACCATCAAGATCAAAGGCGATAAGGCGCGTGTCGAAGCCTCGCCACAACTCACGACGATCGTGGACGGAAAAACCGGCGAGGTCATCAATCTGATTAACGACGAAAAGACCGTCGTGCGTATTTCGCCGGACAAAATGAAGGCCGTCACCGACATGATAAAGAAGTTTAATGCCCCAAAAGATGGCGCGGAAAAA
Organism: Verrucomicrobiota bacterium; assembly: GCA_005887855.1. The sequence goes on from VBQB01000132.1 coordinate 6,416, forward strand.
GCGACACTCACTCCGACAGGCCAGAAAGAAACGGTGAACGGGTACGAAACCGAGCAATACACTTATGACGGTCCCGAGTTTAAGGCCACCTTCTGGATTGCGACCAACTATCCCGACGGCGCTGCTATCCTAGCACAACTGCAATCGATCAAATCGGAATTCTGGAACGCGGCCAATACGAGGATGCCCGACTATCGCGATTTCCCCGGGGTGCCGATCCGCACACGCATGGTCATCACCAAGCCAGATCAGGCAAACAAGACCGGTGCGACCACTCCCAGCCACGCCACAGAAATTACTACTACGATCGCCTCCGTGAGCCAGAACCCACTCAGCGACGCTGAATTCATGGTCCCGAGCGACTTTAAAGAAACGAAACTACCGGACATTTTTGGCAAAAAGAATACGGCCCCGTCCGTTTCGCCGAGTCCATAGCAGAGCTTTCTGCCGAAAGGCTTGTTGTGGCTTCATTAGTGCTGGCGTCACGTTCGCCCCGGCGGAACACGCTGCTTGCTAAAGCTGGATTCGAATTCGAAAGCTTGTCGCCGCGCGTTGCGGAAAAGTTTGATCTCGATCTAACGCTCCGCGAGCTCACCGCGTGGAATGCGATCCGAAAGGGGATATCGATCGCACGAGCGCATCCTCATAAGGTCGTGCTCGCGGCCGACACACTGATCGCGCTGAACGACGACATCATCGGCAAACCAGCCGATTTCAGCGAGGCTGCGCAGATTCTACGGCGCCTGAGCGGACGAACTCACGAAGTGTGTTCCGCCGTTTTCATTTGTCATTTCGCCGCCGGAAGAACGGCAGCCTTTCATGAGATTTCGCGGGTTCGCTTTCGCCGTCTGAGCAACGCGCTGATCGATAATTACCTGGCGAAAGTGCATCCGCTGGATAAGGCCGGCGCCTACGCGGCCCAAGGTCATGGCGCGGAGATCATCGCAAAGATCGAGGGCTCTTACACAAACGTCGTTGGCCTGCCGATGGAACAAACGGTCGGCGCGCTCGCCGAATTCGGCATCCAACCAAAATCGACCTAACGAGATTGACGTCGAATGTATAATCCCGCTATCAACCATCAACTCTCAACCTCAGCTGACGCTCCCGCCCGGCTGCATCGCTTGGTTAGGCGGTATTCCGTAGGCAAATCAGTCATGCGCAAGGTAGATCAATATCTCGAAGATCGACAAATCCGTAACCGCATGAGCGACAAAAGGAACGAGAAGGCCTCGCGTCTGCCACCGTAGAACACCCAGTATCGCTCCGTAAGCTGATGCAAGCAATATTCCAAGGCTTCCACTGGGAAACCCGTGCAGATGAACAACTCCAAACGATACGGCCTGCATCAGGACAACTTGGAAAGTCGGCAATCCCGTCCGTTCGAGGGCGTGGAAGACGACACCACGCCAAATCATCTCTTCCACCGCTGCGTTGAACAGTGCAAATCCGAGACCCAGAAGCACGAGTCTTCCGGGAGACCATGTGGGAATCAAACCCGCTTGCCACGTGACGTCGGGACGCGCCAGCTTGAACCAAAGCAGAAGAGACACAGCAGAACCGACTGCGACGGTCGCGGCGGCAATCCACATCGGCAGCGTCGGATGGCCCACCCGCAACCATGCTGTGGTCAGGCGTAACGGCCGGAAACTCTGGACCAATGCCCAATACAAAAGGACCGGCATGAGGAAGATCCAGGGCCATCGGCGAGTGCCGGGAAGCACGGAAAATAGGGTTAACGAACAGAGTAAGATGCCAAGATGAACCGTATTCCAATCATGTCGGGGAATAGCTCGGACCAATAGTACGAGTTGCACGATGACCAACCCCCAAACGAAGCTTCCGGGTACGAATGGACGTACAATAGAAATGATTATGAGGAGAATTATCGCTGATCTCTCCTCCGGACGTGACACCTCTCCGTTCATCGCTGGCTCTGCCTAACTACAATTCGACGAAACTTTGTTTCGCCTAGTTCGGCTTTTACTCACGGCGTGGTTCCCGGCAAAAGGAAAGAACAGTTAATCCTGTAGCCGCGGCTTCTGACAGGCAATCCTAAAATGATTGAGCTCGTGCCCAGTTTTTCCGAAACGGGTGCCCACTGTACCGCATCAAATGGTTAGGCGGCATCATGGTGCTTTTCTGAACGTAAAGCGTTACGTAATGTTCCTAACTTTGCTTTCGGAATTACGGTGGCAGAGAAGTCAGTTGACCTGAGACTGCTTGCCATCGCCCGGCTTGCCGGACGTACATGTCCGTCCAACGAAAGCGATGG
>VBQB01000133.1 GCA_005887855.1 Verrucomicrobiota bacterium
CGGCGGTGGCAATTTGAAATCGAAAACACTGACGCCAAAGCGCTGCTTGCCATCGTAAGTGCGACCGTCACTCGCTCCGATCATGATGCGCTTTTTCGTTCCTTTTTCGCGTCCCAGATAAATCATGGTGTGCGTGACCGGCGGATCCCGATCGATATTGTAAGTGCCGCTCCAAAAGAGGAGGTCGCCCGGCTTGAGCGCATCGAGTTCGAACGTATCCGCATGCCGGCTTAACACCGCATCGAAATTTCCCGCCTTGCGCACCCAGACATACTGCTGGCTCGAATCGCGCGGCACATCGGGAAATCCGTTTTGCCGGAGAACGTAATAAACGAAACCGGAGCAATCCATGCCGCCGTTTACGGGATCGGCGGAGCCATATGTGTAACCGAGGTTCTGCTTTGTCAGCTCGAGACCGGCCTCGATAATTTGGCGCACTTTCGGCGGGTAAGTTTCATAGCCCACGATTTCGTTGGGGGAAACCGTCACGTTGGGCGCGCCTTTTTTCTCCGGAGTAGGATGCGCGGTCACTGAAGGCACCGCAGTCGGTTGCGTAGTTTCGGTTGCACTTGGTGACGGCGTTTCCTCCGGCGTGGCCATCCCGGATGGAGATTCACTCGGGCTGGGACTGGGAGATCTCTTTTTATGTTTTCGTTTTGTTTCCGGTGTTGGACTCGGTGACGGAGTCGGCGAAGTCTTCTTCTTTTTCGGCGAAGCGGTCGGCGATGGACTGACCGTGGATTTCTTCGCTGAGCGCTTTCGATGTTTTCGCGTTGGTGTGGGCGTTGGTGTCGCCTCGAAAACCCTCTTAATTTTCGCGCCTAACGACTCTTCGGCCGCATCAGCGGCGCCAACTGTGCCGAATAACATCGCGACAATTAGAAACGCCCGAAGCATCATTTTAGAAGTGATGGAGTTTGTAGGGGTTTCTGTGAAACGCCGACTCCCCCAGCGTCTGACACAGACGCCCTACAATCCACATCGCAATGGATAAATTTATGGAATTGATTTGGTCGCGGGAATAAAGATCAAAAGATCAGCCGGCGAGTTCGTGAAGAATCGCTTTGTTTAGGCGAATGCCACCTTCGAGATTCTCGAGAGGGAAATTCTCGTTCGGCGAGTGCGCGCGACAATCCGGGAGCGCGAGTCCCATCAGGAGCGTTTCGATGCCGAGGATGCTGCGGAATTGCGAGACAATCGGGATGCTGCCGCCTTCGCGAATGAGCGCTACATCCGCGTTGAAGGCCTTGCGCAAAGCGCGTTGTGCGGCTTCGCCGATCTGTGAATGCGGATCAGTGAGATACCACGGCCCGCTATGACCATTGGTAATTTCGAGCGTCACGCCTTTTGGCAAATGCTTTCGTAAATGCGTTCTCGCCAGTCTTAGGATTTCGTCACCTTCTTGGTCCGGAACGAGACGGAATGTCAGCTTCGCTATCGCGTGACTAGCGATGACGGTCTTTGTCCCCTTCCCCTGGTAGCCGCCTCCGATTCCGTTGATCTCGGCAGTTGGACGCGCCCAGATGCGCTCAAGTGAATTGTACCCAGCTTCGCCGAAAAGCTCGGGCACGCCGGTTTCTTTCAGAACCAGCTTATCACCATCGATTGGAAGCTTGCGCCATGCTTCGCGCTCCCAATCTTCGAGCGGCTTGACGCGATCGTAGAATCCCGCGATTGCGACCCGACCTTCGCGATCATGAAGCGTGGCCAGTAATTGCGCGAGCGCAGTGATCGGATTCGCAACGGCTCCTCCAAAAACGCCGGAGTGCAAATCCATCTTAGGGCCAGTCACCTTAATCTCGAGGGCGGTCACTCCGCGCAGCCCGTAGCTCAATGTTGGCACGCCGCGCGCGATCATACCGGTATCGGAAACTACTGCCACGTCGCTTTTCAGCGCGTCGTGATTGTGACTGAGAAAATCGCCGAGGTTTGCGCTGCCGATTTCTTCTTCGCCCTCGATCACAAGATGCACGTTCACCGGCAATTCGCCCTCTTGTTGGATCGTCTCTTGAAGGCCGAGAATGTGCGAAAGGATCTGGCCTTTGTTGTCCGTTGCACCACGCGCAAAAACGTAGCCATCCTTCAGAACAGGCTCAAACGGCGGCGAATCCCAAAGCTCCAGAGGATCTGGCGGCTGCACATCGTAATGTCCGTAGATCAAAACGGTGCGCCGCCCGGGCCGAGGTTGATTGCGCGCCCAAACGACCGGATGACCAGGCGTGGGAACCAGTTGTGTCTCCAGACCAATACTCGTGAGTTTCTTCACGAGCCAATGCGCACATTCGGCCAATCTATCGGCGTACTGGCCGTCGGTCGAGATACTTGGAAACCGCAGGAACGAATACAAATCTTCAAGGTAACTTGGACGCATGCGGTCAATGTTAGACCAACTTTTCGGCATTTGCCTCTGAATTGCGTAACACAAATCGAAATGGGCTTGTTTCCTGCGTTGCCGTGCGCCAGCGTGCGCGCATGCCCGAACCTTCGCCACTGAAAGAAGAAGCGGGCTTGATTCGCGCAATCGGAGTTCCCGGGCTCACTGCGAACATCGTTAACGCCACCATCGGCGCCGGCATTTTCGCGTTGCCGGCGTTGGTGGCGGCTCAACTTGGGGCGGCATCCCCTCTCGCCTACGTTATTTGCGCGGTGGCGATGTGTTTGTTCGTCACGTCGTTTGCGATGGCGGGCAGTCGCGTTTCGCTCACCGGCGGTCTGTACGCTTATGTCGAGGTTGCCTTTGGCCGCTACATCGGATTCCTGGCCGGCGTGCTTTATTTTCTCACGGCCATCCTCGCCATTTCCGGCATAATCGGTCTGATTGCTACCTCAGTGGGAGGATTGATTCCCGTTTTCGCAACGCAACTTGGTCGTGTGGTGGTCATTTTGTTCATCTTGCTCTTTCTCGTGGCAATCAACGTGCGCGGTGTACGGATCGGCGCGCGTGCGGTTGAAACGGTCACGTTGATCAAGCTCGCGCCGCTAATCATTTTCATCGTCGCGGGAATTTTCTTTATTCGGCCAGAAGCCTTGGCGTGGCCTGGCTGGCCCCGAGGCGACGCTCTTGGCAGAAGTGTTCTCCAGTTGCTCTTCGCATTCGTGGGCGTAGAGATCGCACTCGTTCCAAGTGGGGAAGTTAAACATCCCGCGCGCACCGTCCCGCGAGCGATTTTCACCGCGCTCGGCGTAACGACTCTGCTTTACATCATGATTCAACTCGTCGCCCTGGGTGTTCTGGGCAACGAACTGGGAAAATACGGGGATACGGCGCTGGCCGAAGCGGCTGCCCAATTTCTCGGAAACATCGGGCGAATGTTGATGCTTGTCGGACTGGCCGTCTCCGCCTTTGGCTGGACGACGAGCGATATTCTGAGCTCGCCCCGAATTATCTTTGCCTTCGGGCGTGACGCTTTCATTCCAAAATTGTTTGCGCATGTGCATCCGCGATTTCACACGCCCGACGTCGCGATTGTTACTTATGCCGCGACCGCGTTTGCTCTTTCCTTCAGCTCGACTTTTCAAAGGCTCGCCGTCCTTTCCAATATGGCGGTGCTGTTGCTCTACATTCTTTGCTGTCTCGCTGCGCTAGAATTGAATCGTCGCGATATCCGAAGCGACGGAGCGCCATTCAAATTTCGCGGCGGAAGCTTGGTTCCGATCGTTGCGATCATTTTGATTATCTGGGTGCTTGCCCACGCGAGGAAGGATGAATTCGAGATCACAGCTGCATGTCTTGTTGTGGCGTCTTTGCTCTTCCTCATCCGACAATTCGTTCGGAAAAGGTTCGATCACGCATCGCCGTAGCCGCGCCCCCTCTGGGGTCATACATAGACGCGCCACATGCTTTTGGCTACGGCTGTCGAATTTGCGCGATTGAAACGTCTATGGAGGCTGGAATTTGGAGCTTTGCCGAAGCGCCCACGTACAACATCCTGTGGATGGCTGGAGCTCGAAGCCCTTCAAATTGTGTGATTTTCGCTTGTAACCCTGGCAAGGTTATTATATTGACCATTCGAGGTCCGAGATTTCGGCCTTCGCATGCATCTACAATCTCTCGAGCTTTTCGGCTTCAAATCGTTCGCCGACAAAACGATCTTCAATTTTCACGAAGGCATTACCGCTATTGTCGGGCCAAACGGTTGCGGAAAATCCAATGTGCTTGACGCCGTGCGCTGGGTTTTGGGGGAACAGTCCGCCAAATCGCTTCGTGGCGACGAGATGGCCGACGTCATTTTCAACGGCACCGACACGCGCAAGCCTGTGGGTTTTGCTGAGGTCTCTCTGACTCTTTCTGATTGCGCAACCGATCTGGCAATCGATTGGCACGACGTGCGCGTAACGCGCCGGGTTTATCGAGACGGCAATTCCGATTACCTACTTAATAAAACGCCGTGCCGTCTCCGCGATATTCAAAATCTTTTCGCCGACACCGGCGTGGCGCGCGCCGCCTACTCGATGATGGAACAAGGCAAGATCGACATGGTCTTGAGTTCGCGCCCGGAGGATCGCCGCGCGGTCTTTGAAGAAGCGGCCGGAATTACAAAATACAAAACGCAGAAACGCGAGGCGCTGCGCAAACTTGAAGCGACCGAGGCAAATCTCTTGCGCATCGGCGACGTGATCAAAGAAGTGAAGCGTCAGATCGGCTCACTGCAACGCCAGGCGGGCAAGGCGCGGCGTTACCAAGCGTTACATACTGATCTTCGCGTCCTCGACACTCAGCACTCGCGCAAGCAGCTCGATTCGCTTGAAGCTGAGCTTGCCCGCTGCCACGCCGAGATCGCGCGCCTTGCTGAGTCGGAACAGGCGAGCCGCGCTAAGATCGACATGGACGAGAACGAACTTGCTGAACGACGCGCTGTCCTGGACAAAATCGACAGACAGATCGCCGATGGCCGCACCGGGTTACAGCGTTTGCAAAGCGAAATCGGAACGCATCACAGTCGAATCGACCTGAACCGTCAGCGCGCCGAGGAATTGACGGAGTTAATCGAGCGTTCCCGAAAAGATATCGCCGCGGCCGAGGCAAAGCGCTCTCAGCAAGAGAAAGAAATACAGGAGGCAAGCGCGCTGATTGAAAAGATAAACCAACTTCTTCAAACCAAGCAAGACGAACTGGCCACGCTTACCGATTTCATCTCGGAACTTCGCGCCGGGCGCAGCTCGCACGAGTCGAAGCTTGAGACGCTGCGACTGGCAATGTCAAAAAAGGAAAGTCGGATTGCCGAACTGGCGGATGAACTCTCTGGGATTGCGATTCGCCGGGAAACGACCGAGGAAAATCGACGCGATCTCGACGGCGCGATTTCCGCTGCACATGCAGCTCGCGGCAAAGTTCAGAAAGAGATCACCGCCGCACGCGCGGCGGCAGAGACCGCGCGGAACAATGTCGATCTTCTGAAAACGAAAGCCCAAGTCGGAGAGGAAAAATTACGACAGCATCAACAGCTCGCAGCCGACACTGAAAAAAATCTGGCCGCAATTGGGCGTGCGTTGGCGGAAAAAGAATCGCGTCTTGATATTCTGCGTCAACTTAACGAAGAAGGTGAAGGTCTCGCGCAAGGTTCACAAGCTGTGCTCAAAGGGCTCCAAGATCCTTCGCGAATCCAGCCCGCCGTGGCGGGAGCCTTTGTTTCAAATCTCGAGGTCGATCCAGAATATATCGCTGCAATCGAAGCTGCGCTGGGTCGAAATCTGCAAGCGATCGTGTTGCAAGATGCCCAACTGGCGCCCGAAATTATAGATGCCTTGACGAAGAAGAAACTCGGCCAAGCGGCCCTGGTTATTCCGGAATTCTGTAGTTCTTCGCCTAAGGCTCACGCACCGCTCCCAAAGAATGCTCTCGCCTGGGCGATCGACAAGGTGAAAGCGCCAGACTCACTTGCGCCGCTGGTGGCACGGTTGCTGCACGATGTCGCAATCTTTCGCGATATTGAGGGAGCCTTGTCCTGCAAAAAAAATGGAAACGACTTGGCGGTCGCGACGCTCTCCGGTGAATTTATTTCAGCCGAAGGAATCCTCTTTGGCGGCAGCCGGGACGCTTCGGCCGATTCCTTGCTCGAACGCAAAGCGCGCATGTCGATTCTGACCGCAGAATATTCCGACGCCTGCAACGAACGCGATGCGCTGCTCCAAAAACGCGACGGATTAAATTCAATATTGGAGAAGGCAACGAACGATTTCGAAGGAGCACGGCGCGAATATGAGTTGGCTGATCGGGAACAGTCGGCTTCGGAAAACAGATTTCTCTTCCGGGAGCGAGAATTACAGGAAAACGAAAAGAAGATCGACGAGCTCTGCTCGGAGCAGACAACGCTCACCCAGCAAATCCAAAGCGCGGACGAGCGCATTGCAAAGTTGGAAGAAGAATTGGCTGCAGAACGCACGAATCTAGAGGCACAACAAGCCCAGGAGCTCACGGCAGAAGCAGCACAGAAAGAGGCGGCAAGACGCGAAGATCAAGCGATGGAGCAGCTAAACGAATTGCGCCTTGTGCTCGCTACCGAGCGACAGCGTCATGAGAATCTTATCGCACAACACCAGCCGATGACCGCCCGTGAAGCTGAACTCGCGGACACAATCGCGGCTCGACGCGCGGAGATCGCGAATTTCGAAGAGCGACTGGCCGCGCAAGCTAGCGAATCGAAGAGCGCTGAAACTGCCATTG
>VBQB01000134.1 GCA_005887855.1 Verrucomicrobiota bacterium
CGTTTGAAACAAAGCGATAAGGCTTATTGCGAATCCTGCGACGCTAGTTAGCAGCGCAATCCAGCGCGAAAGCGCGCCCGGTAGGAAAAGCAGCACGACCGCCCCGGTAAACGTGAGGTAAATGGCCCAGGCGATCACTTCGCGATCACGATATCGCCGCTCTGGATTGGCCGCGGCACATCAGCCCATTGAATCGTAACGTTGCTAAAATTCACCGGAAGACCGGCACTCATCAGCGAATCAGCTTTATCACAAACGTGAAAATGGAGGTGTGGCTCGGTCGAATTTCCCGAAGAACCGAGTTTGCCGATCACGTCGCCCGCCTTAACCCGATCTCCCTTATGGATGCGAACGCTGCCCGGCTGCAAATGTGCGTAAAACGAATATTCACTCTTTCCGTGATCGATCATGACGTAGTTGCCTGTGACCGAGGTCATGCCCTTCGCCAAACGGCCTGCTTGCTCTTTCTGAAGCCGTGCAAAGTAAGCTTCCTGACTCTCATCTGGCCGTTGCATTGCGGTCGAATCTTCCGGCTGATCATTCGCAGCTTCGACTACGGTGCCATCGCACGCCGCCAGGACATCGGTGCCATACGCGTAGTAGTCCTCAAAGCGCGAGCCGTCGCCCTTATGCGAAAGCCCATCGCCACCAAGCCTTGCGATATCGAGCGCGAACTCTTCGGGAATCGCCCAGCGATGGCCGGTATGGAAGGATGCTCCCCACCCCGCATAAGAAACGCCGCGAAGCGGAAAGATGTAGGTGTTCTTCGCGAATTCGGATTTTATCGGCAGCGTCCCGCTCACTTCCTTCGTCTTACCGCTGCTGTTGCCGTCAACCTTCACTCGCAGCGATTCGCGCGTGCCGGTAAAGGCGAACACCTGCTGGGTGACGAGCAATGCTTGATCGCGATTCAGAGTTGGCCCGGCGAGTTTGATTGAAGGAGCAATCAAGTCGTTCCCGCAAAATTGGAAGGCGATCTGTTTGAGGACGCCCGCTTCCTGCATCTTCGCTCCACGCTCGGCAAAACGCTGAATGACATTCCCGTTCAGTTTTTTTGAATCGAGAACCTCGCCGGATTGCAGCAACTCGACTTCGATGTGGTCGATCTTAAACGGAGCTTCGCCATGATTGATGACCGCTACATTCTGTAACATCAGACTTTGCAGGTCGCGCCGGCTTTCCAATGGATAAGTGTGAACGGCCGATGCCGGACAGAAGCGAACCTCTATGGGAGGCGGTGTCTCCGCAAAAGCAGATGAAAAGCAAAGAGTAAATGCCAAGAAGCCGCTGAGTATGTGTTTCATAAATGATTGCGTGTTCGATATCGCGGAGCCTTTTCGCGAACGTGGAATCCAATTTCGCGCCGCGGCTTTTCCGACGGAGCCATCAACTGCCGGATCGCTTCAAGGATCGCGCCGATCTCCTCGTCATATTTACCAACGCGTTTTTCGAGTTCGGAAAATTTGTGCGCGAGCTCGCGATTTGTTTCTAACGCCTGGCGCAGCTTTACGAACGCCCGTATGATCGCGATGTTCACTTTTACCGCACGCTCACTGATCAGGCCGCTCGACAACATGGCGACGCCCTGTTCGGTGAAAGCGTAGGGGAAATGGCGCCGTCTGCCTTGGCCTTTTGATATTCCAATTTGGAATATCAAAGATTTTGTCTCCTCGGCAGTGAGTTGAAACATGAAGTCCGCCGGAAATCGGTCGTGGTTCCGCCTGACGGCTTTGTTTAGGTTGCCGGTGGTGACACCGTGAATGATGTCCTTGGTCATTGCAGCAGTCCGTCAGGCAAACAATCGCGCCATCTGGACGACGGTTGTGTTGAAGATGTTGAAAACAAATTGCGGGGCGATGCCGATGGCGAACATGAGCGCCGTGACAGGAACAATCACGAGCTTCTCGCTTCGCTGAAGATCAGGGAACGCGCTGCAACTTTCGACCAACGGACCGCTAAAGAGCGACTGCATCGCCCGCATAAACGCGATCGCAGTGACCAGTAGGCCGATTACCGCGACAGCTGTGAACGAAGCTGCTATGGCGAACGAACCTTTGAAGATCAGAAATTCGCCGATGAATCCGTTCAGTCCGGGCAGGCCGAGCGATGAAAACATTGCGACGCTCATCCAACCGCAGAGCAATGGTGTGCGTTGCATCAGGCCGCCGAAGTCGTCGATGCCGCGCAGGCCACGCCGTTGCTCGAGTAAACCAACGTAATAGAACAACGCCGCCGCGGTGATGCCGTGGTTGAAAATTTGGATGAACACACCGCTCAATGCCGCCTGCGTGTCGATCAACGGCCCCGCCCCCGTGGCGGTCACGGCGAAGAGACCGAGCATGCAGTAGCCGAGATGGTTGACGGAGAGATACGCAATCATCCGTTTCAAATCCGATTGGGCCCACGCAGCGAGTGAGGCAAAGACGATCGAACAAACCGCCAGTCCAAGCAGCCACGGACCGAGGATCTTGATTTCATTCGGGAAAAGTGGAAGCAGCAGCCGAACGAAGCCGTAAACGCCCATCTTCGAGAGCACTCCCGTCAACACCATCGAAGCGCCCACGGGCGCGCTTTCGTACGCGTCGGGCAGCCAGGTATGAAACGGAAACAGTGGCACTTTCACTGCCAACCCGAGAAAGACTCCGGCAAAGGCCAGCCAGGCGACATTCCCAGTGAGCAATCCGTTTTTTCCGAGAGCGGCGAGCGCGGCGAAATCAAACGTGCCTCTCGCGAAATAAATCCCGAGAAACGAGAGCAACATCGCAACGCTGCCGAGGAAAGTGTAAATGAAAAACTTCGTCGCAGCGCGATCCCGGTTTTCGCCGCCCCAAAGTTTGATAAGCAGGAACGCCGGGATCAAGCTCATCTCGTAGAACAAGAACCAGAGAACAAAATTTTGCGCCGTGAATGTGCCGTAGAGGGCGGATTGCATCACCAACATCACTGCGCAGAAGCCCCGACTCATGCGCTGCGCGAAAAATGCGAATGGGATGATTAGCGACGTCAGCAACACCAGCAGCAAACTCAGGCCGTCGATACCGACGAGGTATTCGGCGCCGATGGCGGGAATCCACGGATGGCGTTCGACCATCTGGAGGCCGGTTGCTCCCGTGTCGAAGTTTTGCCACAGAATTGCGGCGAGAAGCGCGGTGAATACGTTGAATCCGAGAGCGATTCCGCGCGCGTAATTCCTTGGCGCGAGGCTCAGCAAAAGAGCGCCGGCGAGCGGAATGAAAATCAACCCAGTGATCATGCCAGCCAGGCGTAAAGGATGAGCAGCGCCAGCATGCCGATTGCGACGGCGCCGAGGTAAGTTTGGATTTGTCCGGAGTGCCACCCAGACATCAAGCGGCCGAGGCCGCGCGTGCCGGTGACGCTCTCATCGACGCCAGCGTTGATGCCGCGCTCGTCGAGGTTCGTGCTGAAAATTCCAAAAACCTGGCCGACACCGCCGAATCCACGCACTAGACCATCCCAGAAATAACGGTCCATCCAGTTGGACAAACGCGCGGCCATTCGGCTGAAGGCGATGACACTCCATTCATAAAGTTCATCCAGCCACATTTTGTTTTCGAGGAAACGAAAGAGTGCGGGCTGCGATTGCTGGAGCGGGTCGGTTTCGCCGGCATTGCGATACATCAGAACGCCAAATCCGATGCCGGTCGCGACCAGCGCAAGCGAAACGAAAAGCATCGGCTGGATCAACCGTGCGATATCAAAGTGCGCCGACTCGCCCGCCAGATAGTCGTGAAGCCACGGCCATGCGGGCGTGAGCACGACACTGAAGACAATTACGCAGGCGGCGAGCGCGATCAGAGGCATGGTCATCACGCGTGGGCTTTCATGCGCATGCTCGGAAGCCGCGCGCCGATTGCCAAAAAAAACGTAGATCATTTGTCGCGTCATGTAGAGCGCGGTCAATACGACGCCGGCCAGTATCAGGTAGTATGGCAAATGCGACCGTGGCCAACGGGCCGTGGCATGGAGAATTTCCTCTTTCGTCCATGCTCCGGAAAAAAAGAACGGCAGACCGCTGAGCGTCATCATGCCGACCGCGTAGGTTAGGAACGTGACTGGCATGAGCCGGCGCAAGCCGCCAATTTTTCGAATATCATGTTCTTGGCGACAGCCGTGAATTACCGAGCCAGCACCGAGGAACAACAGTGCTTTGAAAAAGCCGTGCGCGAGGAGGTGCATAATGCCCGCCGCGGCGCCGCCGACACCTAACGAGACCATCATTAACCCCAGCTGCGACACAGTCGAATAGGCGAGAATGCGCTTGATATCTGCTTGTGCGATCGCGACGAGCGCCGCCATCAAAGCCGTGGTTACGCCGATCCATACGACCACGGTGAGGGAAGGTGTCACGCCATTAATTGCGCCTAACGAGAAGAGTGGATAGACGCGTGCGACGAGAAACACGCCTGCGGCGACCATAGTTGCGGCGTGAATTAATGCGCTGACCGGCGTCGGACCTTCCATCGCGTCTGGTAACCAGACGTGCAGCGGGAATTGACCGGATTTTCCGACCGCGCCGCAAAAAATCAACAACGCGATGAACGTAGCGCTCGCGCCGAGTGCAAGCAGGCCGGCGTTTTCCATGCAACCGCGTCCATCATCATAAAAGAGAAGTGTGCCGCTGCGGCCGTAGAGCCAGAGGATGCCGAGAAAAAATCCCATGTCGCCGATGCGCGTGGTGATGAACGCCTTTTTCGCCGCGGCGGCCGCAGCCGATCGCTCGATCCAGAATCCAATGAGCAAATATGAGGCGAGCCCGACTAGTTCCCAGCAAACAAAAAGAAGAAGTAGACTGTTCGCGATCACGACGCCTAGCATTGCGCCGGAGAAAAACGAGAGATACGCGAAGAAGCGCGTGAAATTCTTGTCATCGGCCATGTAGCCGACGCTGAAGATGAAAATGCAGAGCCCAACCAGCGCGATCATTACAAGCATCGCGGCTGCGAGCGGATCGAGGACCCATCCAATGCGCAGCGCTTGCTCGCCGAAAGTGAACCAAGTGAAATTATGGACGGCGCGGAAGCCGGCTGTTTGCAGCGTCGGCAGAAATGCCAGGGTCGACAATGCGAGTGCGATAATCTGACCGATGATGGCGAGCGCTGCCGCGCCGGCGCGCCGCGATCCGGCGAAACTCAAAATTACAAGCGAGGCTGCGAGCGGCACCGCGGGGATCAGCCAGAGGTTAGGGACGATCCAGGCAGTCATCCTTTGAGCTGATCGAGCTGATCGACGTTGGTCGTTCGATAGTGGCGGTAAACAGCGATCACCAACGCGAGTCCGACGGCTGCTTCGGCAGCGGCGATCGCAATTGAGAAAATCGCGACCATGACGCCAGTAGGTTGTTGCGGCTGCTGGCTGAAGCGCCAGAAGGCGATGAAATTCAAATTCGCCGCGGCGAGCATCATCTCGATTCCGATGAGGATGAAAATCGCGTGACGCCGGCTCAGCGCGGCGAGTAGGCCGATGCAGAACAGTGCGGCGGAGACGGTTAGGAAAAGCTGCAGAGTGGGCGTCATCTCGCCGCGAATCGGATTGGGTAGCGCACGCGTTCCGCGTGCTGGTTTCGGCGTCGCGCCGAAACCTTCTTTTGTTTTAATTCGATCCGCAGCGAAGAGTGCGAACCTGCGACGAAAGTTCGCGATCGCGAGGACGTGCTCGGTCCGAGCCGGACTGGCATTAGCACGCGAGACGCGTGCGCTACCCACGCGGAGACTCCCCGCCTCATCGCTTTTCCTCCATCACGAGGATGAGCGCACCGATGAGAGCTGCAGTCAGTAGCAGTCCGACGCATTGCAACGGCCAGACGTAGCCGGTCATCAGCACCTGGCCGATGCGCTCGACAGTGAGCGCCGGAATTTCGGGCGCGACGATGGAGATCGATCGGGTTTTAAAAATCGCCCACAGCAAGCTGCCGAACACCGCGATGGCAATGACAACGCCACTCCAGTTGAAGCCGCGATCTTTTTCCACATCACGTCGCGTCAATAGAATCGTGAAAACGATCAAGACCGCGACCGCGCCGATGTAGACGAAGACCTGCACCAACCCGACGAACTCCGCGCCGAGCAAAAAAAAGAATGCGGCGATACCGACAAACGCCAACGCGAAACTGAGAGCCGCGTGCATGAGCTTTTGCAAGGTTGCGGCGGCCAGTGCGGCGGCCAGCGTGAGAATAGCAATGACAATAAATGCGACGCTGTTCATTCGATAAAACGCATGGCACGCGAGTGCTGACTGCATGATCGACAGCCGACTCTGGCAAACTCGACGGCTTTAAGCCGTCGAGTTTGAAGGCGCTGCAACGGGCTGGTATCGGGGCTGTTGATTAATCGTGGAGTAATCGCTGTCTTCATTCGGCGAAACGGTAGGTGCGCGGCGCAAATTTCTTTCGCGTGTCGAGAAAGATCGACAATATCAAATAAACAACGGCGATAATGCCGAGGGACCAAAGCCATCCGGCGAAGCCGCGCCCTGCATAATGCCAGACGGCCGCCGCGATAACGCAGGTGAACGCCATTGGGAGCATGAATTTCCAGGCGAAATTCATGATTTGATCCACGCGCGTTCGCGGCAACGTACCGCGAAGCCAGATGTAAACGAAAAGCAGCGCGCTGAGTTTTAAGAAAAACCAGACGTACGATGGAATAAATTCGAGCGCGGGTATCGGTGCATGCCAGCCGCCGAGAAACAGCGTTATACCAAGCCCGCTGATGGCGAACATTCCAATGTATTCCGCCATGAAGAATGTGGCGTATTTAAACCCCGAATATTCGGTCATATGTCCGGCGACAATTTCCGATTCACCCTCAGGCACATCGAACGGAGTGCGGTTGGATTCCACGAGACCGGAAACAAAAAATAAAATAAACGCGGCCGCGCCCCACGGTGTGAAAACGAACCAGCACGGCGCGAAGCCGAACGCGTAGCCGCCTTGCGCGGCGACGATTCTGTCGGGCGAGAGGGCGCCGACGACCATCACGACTGGAAGTACCGTGATAATGAGCGGCAGCTCGTAGCTGATCATTTGCGCGATCGCGCGCATCGCGCCCAGCATTGAAAACTTATTGTTGCTACCCCAGCCGGCCATGAAGACGGCCAGTTCTGCGGTCGATCCAACGGCAAAGAAAAAGAGGATGCCGCCGTCAATCGCGAAGGGCGTCATGTTCCGACCGTAAGGAATCACTCCGAGCGCAAGAACCGCCGTCGCAGCGATCAGGATCGGCGCGAGAAAATGCACGATCTTGTCCGCGCGCGCAGGTACGATGTCTTCCTTGATAAGCATCTTGATGCCGTCCGCCACTGGCTGGAAGAGTCCGAACGGTCCGACGCGATTTGGCCCGTAGCGATTTTGCATGCGGCCGAGAATTTTTCGCTCCAGCACGGAAATCAGTGCAAAGAGCGTGAGAAACACACCGAGCAGCGCGAAAATGTTGATGAGGCTCGAGGCGATCTGGATCGCCCAGTCAGGCGCGCCAGCCAGCGGCGAGAGAAGCAGCTGCTTCCCACGGATGAAGATCTGGTCAAACGAATCGCTCATCTCCCGTGAAGAAAAGCGATACGCGATTGTTTAATCAAGGCTGAATAGTCGCACGCTGGCCCGAAATTTTCCGCAAAACGAAAAGCGCAATCGCGATGCATGCGACAGCTGAAAGGGCATCGACCGCGAGCATCCAGCCGGTGCCAAACCAGTCGTGTACCCAACCGTCCGCCGCCGTCATGTAAACGACGGGAAGATTTCCGAGCGATGAGAGCGTTGCGTACTTCGTAGAAGCGGCCCCGCGGCCGATGGCAAACAGCACCACGGCTGAAAAAGCAGCATACGCGACTCCACCGAAGAAGACGTAGGCGAGAACGCCACACGAGTAAGTTAGCGGTGTCCGCGGAATCACAGCCATAATGAGCGCAACCAAAGCAAGCGCGCCGCCCGACCCAAAGTAGGCCCACCACCGTCCAACTCGATGCAATCCAACCGCCAACGACGCATCCAATAGCGCTGAGAATTGCGTTCATTACGCCGGTCACGAGCGCGACGGTGTTCGCGCTGGCCCGCCAATCAGGCGCGACCGCCGACCAAAGATTGTTCATGGCCGCGGCACCCACCGGTGAACATACGAGCACAATCGTGAACAACGGGATGGCAGAACGCAAAAGATCGGCAATGTCTCTGCCGAGGATACGCATGCGCG
>VBQB01000135.1:0-9088 GCA_005887855.1 Verrucomicrobiota bacterium
GCGCGCATTGCGATCTCGACATTCGGCCGCCGACTCCAGGCCTCTTTAGTTTCAACAATCCGCTCGGTGCCTGTCCCGAATGCCGCGGATTCGGTCGCACCATTGCGCTTGATCTCAATCGTGCAATTCCGGATCGCAGCTTGACCATCAAGCAAGGCGTGGTGCGGGCCTTTCGCGGTGCCGAGTTTGGTGAATCGCAAAAAGATCTGCTTCGAGCCTGCGCGCGCGAAGAGATCGACGTCGACATTCCATTCGAGGAATTGCCGAAAACGGATCAAGACTTCGTGATCAACGGAGAGAAACGCGGTGATTACAACGATGAAGATTACGAGGACGATCGGTGGTACGGCGTCCGCGGATTTTTCCGATGGCTCGAGAGCAAGACATACAAAATGCATGTGCGCGTCTTGCTCAGCCGTTATCGCGCTTACACGAAATGCCCGAGTTGTAATGGCGGGCGCCTTCAGCCGGAAGCGCTGAATTACAAAATTTCGGCAAACCGCAATCCGCGATCCGAAATTCTTTTGGCGCTTCCAGAGTTCGCCACGCTCTCCATTTCCGACGCGCGCGATTTTCTCGCCAGGATTGACATCTTGCCTAACGACTCTACAGCGGAAATGCTGCGGAACGAAATTTGCGCGCGACTCAATTATCTTTGCGAAGTTGGCGTCGGTTATCTGACCCTGGATCGCTCGACGCGCACGCTGAGCGGCGGCGAAGTGCAGCGTGTCAACCTTACCACATGTCTCGGAGCGTCGCTTGTCAATACGCTCTTCGTCATGGACGAGCCGAGCGTCGGCCTGCATCCGCGTGATGTCGGCCGGCTAGTCCGCGTGATGCATACCCTGCGCGACAAAGGCAACACTCTGCTCGTGGTCGAACACGACGAAGCGATCATTCGCGCGGCTGACAATGTGATCGACATCGGATCCGGGCGCGGTGAGCGCGGCGGTGAAGTGGTTTTTAGCGGAGCACTCGAAGAATTTCTGGATGGATCGGGCGCTTCGCGCACGACCCCAAACAAAATCGCGCAGCGATCAAATCGGAGCCGCTTCGCAGCTTCGGGCCTAACATTGCGCGGCGCCCGCCCGATCTACCAATCTCTCACCGCCGATTATCTCAGCGATCGCAAGAAAATTCCGGTGCCGAAATCGCGCCGGAAATCGACTGCTTCAATCAAGATTGCTGGTGCGCGCGAACACAATTTAAAAAATATCGACGTCGATCTTCCACTCGGAATTTTTGCCTGCGTTACAGGTGTTTCTGGCTCTGGGAAATCGACGTTGATTCACGATGTTCTTTATCGAAACCTTGCGCGGGCGAAGGGCCTGGCGTCCGACCAGGAAGCCGGCGCCTGCAATAGGGTGCGCGAATTATTTGCCGCACAACCGGCAGCAATGTCGCAAGGTCTCATAGCGAGCGCTTTCTCATTCAATTCCGGAAGCGGACGCTGCGAACGTTGTTCGGGCACCGGTTTTGAAAAAATCGAGATGCAATTCTTGAGCGATCTTTATGTGCGCTGTGCCGAGTGCGAAGGCCGCCGTTTTCAACCGCATGTGTTGAAAGTGAAACTGCACGGTAAATCGATTCATGATCTGCTCAAGCTGACGGTAAGCGAGGCGATTGAGTTCTTCGCGCAAATCGGCGAGCAACCGAAGTTGTCGGAGCCTCTTGCTGTGCTTGAAGAAGTTGGGCTCGGCTATTTGCGCCTCGGCCAGCCGCTTAACACGCTCTCCGGCGGCGAATCGCAGCGGCTAAAGTTAGTCCGTCACCTCACCGGCACAGATTCATCCGATGAATCCAATGGCGAACCGGGCCGCAGAGGCAGTTTGTTCATCTTCGACGAACCAACGGTCGGTTTGCATTTCGATGACGTGTCGACGTTGCTGCGCCTTTTTCAGCGGCTGGTCGAGCGCGGCCATTCCATTGTAGTGATCGAACACAATCTCGAAGTGATTAAGTGCGCGGATTGGATTGTCGATCTTGGCCCGGAAGGGGGAGACGAAGGTGGTGAGGTGGTGGCGAGCGGAACGCCGGAGCAAATCGCGCGTGTGGAGTCATCGCACACGGGAGAGTTCTTGCGCTCGGTTCTGGGGAGCGGAGGCCAGCCTGCAGTTCGCGGCAGCTTGCCGCGAACATCTTATCACGGGAACGGTGGTGGCGAAGCATATCTTGCACGCGCAGCTGAAGAACCGCCGGGCAGGCTACTCGCCGGAACAGACTGGCAGCCTGTGTTCCCCAGAAATCGGAATGGCTCGATTTCGATTCACGGCGCGCGCGAACACAATCTGAAAAATATCAGCGTAGAGATCCCGCGCGACGAAATAGTTGTCATCACCGGTTTGAGCGGCTCGGGCAAATCAACTCTGGCGTTCGACATTCTGTTCGCGGAAGGACAGCGAAGGTTTCTGGACAGCATGTCGCCTTACGCGCGGCAATTCGTCGAGCAACTCGAAAAACCTGATGTTGATCTTATCGAGGGCTTGCCGCCAAGCGTTGCCATCGAGCAGCGCGTGACACGCGGCGGCGGCAAATCGACGGTGGCAACCGTTACTGAAGTTTATCATTTTCTTCGACTGCTCTTTGCAAAAACCGGGACGCAATTTTGCCCGGACTGCGATTCGCCCGTCGAAAAACAGAGCGTCGCCGCGATCGTGAAACGGGTGGAAGCAGCGGGCAAACGTGGAATGCTCAAGGTACTCGCGCCGCTGGTCAAAGCGCGCAAAGGTTTTCACACCGATGTGGCGCACTGGGCTGAGCGACAGGGCTTCGATACCCTTTACGTTGATGGAAAGCTGATTCCGGTTTCGCATTTTCGAAAGCTCGAACGCTTCAAAGAACACACGATTGACGTGGTCGTGGGCGCTATCGATGCGAAGCGCATCTTGAAAGCGCGCAATCTCACCCAGCGTGCGCTGGAGATTGGTCGCGGCACAGCCCATCTGCTCGACACAAAAGGTCGTCTCATAGTCATGAGCACGGAGATGAGCTGTCCCGGCTGCGGTCGCGCGTTTGAAGAGCTTGATCCGCGTTTGTTTTCTTTCAATTCACCGCACGGCGCATGCGAGGGATGTGGCGGGTTCGGCGAAATATGGAATCGCGATCTGCAAACGGGAGCGGACGAAAATGGCGATTCCGTTCTTGAAAATGAACTTGCAGCCGATCGCGAATTTGAATGGATCGAGGAAGACGAAGCGCGCGAGTGTCCGGGCTGTCATGGCTCGCGCTTGAATGCGATCGCGCGTCACGTAAGGGTGCAGGGCTTTTCCATCGATAATTTTACCTCGCTGTCCGCCAGCGAAGCGCGCAAGCTCATTGCGAGATTGCGCTTTCGCGGGACGCAGAAAACAATCGCGGCGGAATTGCTTCCTGAAATTCAACAGCGATTGAGGTTCATGGAGAACGTTGGCCTCGGCTATCTCGCGCTCGGCCGTTCAGCCAAAACATTGAGCGGCGGCGAATCGCAACGGATTCGCCTCGCTGCCCAACTTGGGTCCAACCTGCGTGGTGTTCTTTACGTGCTTGATGAGCCGACCATCGGTTTACATCCGCGCGATAATTTGCGCTTGCTCGATACGCTGACGGCATTGCGTGCAAAAGGAAATTCGCTCATTATCGTCGAGCACGACGAGGAGACGATGCGGCGAGCGGATCACGTTGTCGATCTTGGCCCGCGTGCCGGCGTTCATGGGGGCGAAATTGTCGCGCAAGGAACGCTGCGCGATATCGAGCAAGCAAAAGATTCTGAAACCGGGCGTTGTTTAACATCGCCCATTTGTCATCCAATCCGAATGTCGCGGCGGTCGCTGCGCGGCGTCGAGTACTGGATCGAACTCCGCGACGCGCGGGCGAACAATTTGAAAGATGTCCATGTCCGGTTCCCGCTTGGTCGATTGTCGGTGATCACGGGAATTTCCGGCTCCGGAAAATCGACCTTGATGCACGAGGTGCTTTTGCCTGGGGTGCGCGACCAACTGAACAAAAAAAGAGCGAGCGGCAACGGCGAGCTATTCAAGCTGGTGAGTGGAGCGACTGAAATTGAGGCGGTTTATGAAGTCGATCAATCACCCATCGGGAAAACGTCGCGCTCGACGCCCGGCACTTACATCAAAGTCTTTGACGAAATCCGGAACCTTTACGCGCAATTGCCTCTCTCGCGCGTACGCGGTTATTCGGCGAGCCGATTTTCCTTCAATGCCGAAGGCGGCCGTTGCGAAACCTGCAAGGGGCAGGGCGTGATCAAGCTGGAAATGAATTTTCTGCCGCGCAGTTATGTGCCATGCGAAGATTGCGGTGGTCGTCGTTACAACCCACAAACACTGGAAATCCTCTACAACCAAAAATCGATCGGCGACGTGATGGAGATGACGATCGAGGAAGCAGCCGAATTCTTCTCGGCTCATCCGAAAATCGCGCGTGCGCTTTCCTTGCTGGCCGATACCGGTCTCGGCTATCTCAAACTCGGGCAACCGAGCCCGACGTTGAGCGGCGGCGAAGCGCAACGGCTCAAGCTGGTGACGCAATTAAAACGCGGCGTCAGCCGCGCGGCGAACGAGCGGATTCGAAAAATGCGCAAGCCTGGATCGACACTGTATTTACTGGAGGAACCGACTATTGGCCTTCATATGGCCGACGTTGAACTGCTGCTCAACGTGCTGCATCGGCTCGTGGATGAAGGTAATACCGTAATCGTGATCGAGCACAATCTTAGCGTCATCGCTGAAGCAGATTACATCGTCGATCTTGGGCCGGAAGCCGGCGCGGAGGGTGGCGAGGTCGTCGCCTTTGGGACGCCGGAAGAAGTTGCAAAGAATCGCGCCAGTCGCACCGCGCCGTTTCTGCGCAAGGTGCTAAGCAGAGCCGTCAAAACGCGCCGGCAAAAGTCGCCGATCCCGCGTTAGTTCGTTCGATCTGCGAAGCGCGTCGCTTCAGGAGTGGAGGCGCAAGCGCGCGTTTTTGTTGCCGACGTTGGAAACCTCGCGCAGAATCGCCGCACCAATGCTGGCATACTATCTGCACGATCTCGATCCGATTATCTTTCGGATCTACGATAACGTCGGGCCGCGTTGGTACGGCCTTGCTTATGTGCTCGCTTTTATCTCCAGCTACATTCTTCTCCGGTGGCTGGCCAAACGTGGGTTTGCCGATCTGCCGGTGGCTAAAGTCGGAGACTTTATTACCGGCGCGGCGCTTTTCGGGGTCATCATCGGTGGGCGGCTCGGTTACGTTTTTTTCTACAAACCCGAAATGCTGCGGGAACCGTTGTCGATCTTGCGCGTCTGGGAAGGCGGAATGTCGAGCCACGGCGGCATGATCGGGCTGTTGCTCTTCACTTTTTACTATGCGCATCGACATAAAATTTCGTGGCTGAATTTGGCCGACAATCTCGCCGTGACCGCGCCGGTTGGTCTGTTCCTGGGCCGCTGCGCGAATTTCATCAACGGAGAGCTTTATGGGCGTATCACAACCGTTCCGTGGGCAATGCAATTTCCAAAGGAGTTGCTCGATCATCCCACCGAAGCCGACCGCGCGATCTCATTGTGCACACAGATTGATCCATCGCTCACAACGCCGGAAGCGATTGTCGCCGCCGTAAACCGACAATCACAGGTCGTGGCGACTTTGCGCTCGATTTTGACGCCGCGGCATCCATCGCAGCTCTACGAAGCCTTTTTTGAAGGCATCGTTCTATTCGCGATTTTATGGCTCGTGCGCACGCGCACGCGACAACCGAACGGGTTTCTGTCGGGACTTTTTTTTATTTGCTACGCCATTTTTCGGATCGTGATCGAATATTTCCGCGAACCTGATGCGACATTGATTGGGCCTTTTACGCGCGGCCAGTTTTTCTCGCTGTTTTTGTTTATGATCGGGCTCGCGTTCATCGCGGCGGCCAGACTACGGCCGAGTTTTCCAAAAAAAGCTTAACGGCGGCGTACGGAAACAGTTCGCTTTCCGCGAAATTGCGCTATTACTTATGCAGGTGACGCGGAGATGCTCATTGCAAAGTTGTTAGCGGCCGGCGGTCTGCTTTTCGCGTTCAATCACGCGACGATCGCAGGAAAGCTCGTCCTGTCTCTTCTCGCCATTGCCTCAATCTTCAGCTGGTCGATCATGATCACGAAGTTGCGCGTTATCCGGTTCGCCCGGCAACAGAACGCCCGCTTCCTCGGTGCGTTTCGGCAGGATCGACAGCCGTTGCGTTTGTTTCAAAAGCATGCGCGGTTTCCAGGATCGCCGGTGTTTAATGTGTACCGCGCTGGGTGCGAGGAAATGACCTTTCATCTTCTCGGTTCGCCAGAAGTCGATGAAACATTTCGTGCGCGGCTCGAGATTGCGGACAAAATTTCACCGGCCCAGATGGGCGCGGTGAATGCGGCCATGGAACGCTCAGTGGGCGAGACGGCGCTTGCCCTCGAGTCGCAAATGATTTTGCTCGCGACCGCGGTGAGTGGTTCGCCATTTCTTGGCTTGCTCGGCACGGTCTGGGGTGTGATGGACGCGTTTACTGGCGTGGCGGAGGCTGGTTCGCCTAGTCTGGTGTCAATGGCGCCCGGTGTTTCCGGTGCGCTCATCACCACCGTGACCGCGCTGTGCGTCGCTATACCGGCGATGTTCGGCTACAATTTTCTCATCACCAGTATTCGTGGCGTCATCGTTGAGATGGACAACTTTGCCGCGGAACTCGCTTCGGAGTTTGAGCACAAGTATGTCGATCACAATGTGCGCGCGCCGGAGTTTCGAAGATGATGATGTTTGAGGGGCCAGGCAGCGCAAAACGCATCAAGAATCTAATTTCAAACATCGAATTTTGGCCATGAGACGGTATTCGGAGCGCAGCAATCTCACAACCCTTAGCGAGATCAATGTCACGCCGTTGCTCGATCTCGCGTTTGTGCTGCTTATCATTTTCATGATCACGACTCCGCTGCTCGAAAACAGCATGAATCTGGTGATCCCATCCAGCGGCGCGACGAACCCGCCGATTAGTTCATCGCAAGTGCAAACGATCTCGATCGATCGTACCGACACAATTCGGTTGAACAATCAAGTAGTCGATTCGGAGAGGCTCAGCGCGCAATTGACCCAGTTGAAGCAGGCAAATCCAGATGTGGCGGTTGTAATCCGACCGGATCGTGAATTACCCGTGCAAAAGCTGGTTACGTTAATGGACGCCTTGCAGCGCGCGCAGATCACGAAGGTGGGCATCGCGACGAGAGCGGAACCGAGATAGACGATGTCGACAGACGCCCGTTTCTGGCGAAACGTCACCCTGATAGCGCTTGCGCATATTGCTGTTCTGGTGGGATTGATCCGCTGGAGTCACCAAACAAAGAGTTCGAACGCGCAAAGCATCGTTTGGATAAGTCGTGGTGCGTGGGATGGCGCTGCCAGAGAAGCAAAGAGCGGCGCCGCGCCGCAACCGACAAAAGTTTCAACTCTCCCGCCTGAACCGAAACCGTTGAAACCGGACGAGACCGAAAAGGAAAGTCCCGTCTTAACAGCAGCGAAGAGCGAAATCCAATTGTCGACACCAACAGCTACTCCCAAGGCAACACCAAAACCAACTCCCAAGAAAACAGTGTTGGCAAAGGCTTCGCCAAAACCGTCACCGAAAGTGAAGCCGACACCGGAGGACGCCGATAAGAAGAAAGAGGAGGCCGAGGTCAACACAGAGAAAAAGAAGATTGCGAAAGCCGCTCCAGTGAAGACGGATGCTGATGATAATGATTTACCTGTGAAGAAGGCGTCTCCTTCTCATACCGGGGGCGGCAAAGGGGATTCAGCGGGTACGGGTGGGCACGCTGCGGGCGCATCGGAATTCGGCTGGTACGGCAATATGTTGCATGATCGCTTTTACAGTGAATGGGTCCAGCCCACGACGACCGTCACTTCCGGCGCCAAGATTTCGACGCTTGTTAAAATTCGAATCGAGAAAGATGGACGTGTGTCCAATTTCGAAATCATCAAGCCGTCAGAAAATGTGGTAGTCGATGAGTCGGTAGCGACGATTGCGAGACGAGTGACACAAGTTGATCCTCTGCCAGCCGGGCTCGGCAGCGGCGATCATTACGATGTGAAAATCAATTTCGAGTTGAAGTCCGAACAATGAGACGAATTGCAGATTGCTCGCTCAAGGGCTGGGTGTTCCTGCTGCTTGCTGGTGCATCCTGCTATTAAAAGAGGGCAAGCGATTTGCCTTCGCGATGTTCCACCTGTTCCATCGTGCATTGACGAGGCGCTTTGTCCGGCCGCCATCGCAAGATCCTTGTGCCGTGCCGAAATCGGCCGCCGGTAAAATGGTCATAGGCAACTTCGACCACGACTTTGGGATCGACCGGTTCCCATTCACCGGTGCGATCCGTGCTCCAACGACTCGGGCCACCCGGCGCATTGCCAGTGAATCCGGGCGGCTTTTTTAATGCCTCGAATTTTTTCGTCAAGGCGCGGCGATCGCTCGCTTTAAAAGAGGACGTGAATCCGACGTGATGAAGCAGTCCATCCTCGTCGTAAAGGCCGAGCAAAAGCGAGCCGATTAAACGCGCGCCACTCGCGAATCGGAATCCGCCAACTACGCAATCCACGCTGCGGATCTGCTTTACCTTGATCGCGGCGGTCCGCTCGCCGCAAGCATAGGACGCATTAAGTTCCTTCGCGATCACGCCGTCGAGATTCCCGCCAACCTTCGCGAACCATTTCTTCGCCGTGGTCAGATTCGTTGTCGCCGGCGATAACCGAAGCGCGCTTTTCGTTTCAAAATTTTCGCGGGCAAATTCTTCAAGCATATCGCGACGTTCTTTCAGCGATCGCTTCAAATATGATTGTCGATCTTTGCCCAGCAGATCGAAAACGATGAACATAGCCGATGCGCTTTGGCAAGTTTTTGGACGCGACTCGCCGCGGGATGTAGACGCAGTTGCAGTTCATTGAAAGAAAAGGCGCTGCGAATCGGAATAACCAATTCGCCATCGATGATAAACTGTTGTGTCGGTAACCCAGCGAGTGCCCCGACGATGTCTGGAAAATAACGCGCGAGGGGCTGGCCAGCTTTTGATTGCAAATAAATCTTCCGACCATCGCGAAAGGC
>VBQB01000135.1:9151-16302 GCA_005887855.1 Verrucomicrobiota bacterium
GCTTTCCGTTAACAATCGCACCCGCCACGGCGACGTACGGAAGCTCTTGTCGATCCACCGCGCAGCGCAACATCAATCCGCCGCGACTCATATCGCCACGTCCGATGAAGTCAGCGGGGAAGCGCAGCCGGTCACTAAAGTTGGCCAGCAGAACGTCAACATATTTTCCCGTGGCAATGCTGCCGAGAACAATGATTTCGCTCCGGGCCGGTAACTTTTTTACCAGACGTTGCGCGTCGCGCTCGAGCGGTTCTCGATAACGCGGATCATTTTCGTGAATGTCGACCAGAGCGAATTCACGCAAGTCGTTGAGACGAATTCGCGCGTGCGCTTCGATCAAGCCACGCGTTGGCGTGATAACAAATACGCCCGAGGTTCCTCGGACCGGACGCGCAAATGCATTTGCGTAGGCAATTTTCCCGCGAAAATAGAGGCCGCTCAGAAAAGTAAACACCTCCGCGATTGTCGCGCCTTGTTTGTTGCGCAATCTTTTCGCGAGGTCGAATTGCGCGCTCTCGCTCAAAATCATGCGCGCTCGCTCACCGCCGGCGTACGCAGGGGAAAGGAGGAAAATGCGGCAGCTGATCTCGTTCTCCATCAGTTGCAATTGTCCGATTGACCAGCGGCAACGCAAGTTGCGCACGACATTTACGAGCCAATCGAGTGCGCTCGCTAAGTTGGCCATCCATCCTCGTGAGGGCCATCTTAACGCCCCTTCTTGCTTTTTGGGCTGAGGAAGGAATATAACGCAAAGATGCATTTCGCTTGGCCGTTCACAGCTCGCGTCGGTGATAACCGCGACAAAGAGGAGAATTGGTCGTCTACCGGCGATGCGGAGCCCGATTTCCTTTGTGTCGGAGCCCAGAAAGCCGGAACGTCGTGGCTTTATCAACAACTTGCTTCGCATCCGGATTTCTGGATGCCTCCTATAAAGGAGGTGCGTTATTTTGATAAATTGAGTAAGACTAAAGCATCTCCGCGTCCGCGGGACCAGCGCGATGTTCGTTTTCTGGAAAGCATAAAAAGCTTGAGTGCACGACCCTATATCGACCTGGAGAGTTATGCGCGGTTGTTCGAGGCCAAAGGATCGCTTCTCTCTGGTGACATTTCGCCGACCTATTCGACCCTGAACGACGAGATCATTCAGCGAGTCATCAGTTATTTGCCGAACTTAAAGGTGATCTTTATTGCCCGTGATCCGGTTGAGAGAGTCTGGTCGCAGTTGTCCATGGGGGTACGTCTCGGAATGATTAGTCCGTTTGACGTCACTGATAGCGACGCTGTCATTCGGAATTTGCTTAACTCAGGCGTGCTCTTGCTCTCGTACCCGAGCCGAGTCGTCGCGCGATGGAAACGTTACGTTCATCCAGACCTGTTTCGTACCTACTTTTTTGATGACTTGGAAAGAGATCCCGCTGAACTGCGTCGTTCCATCCTCGATTTCTTGGGTGCCGATCC
Source organism: Verrucomicrobiota bacterium (assembly GCA_005887855.1). The sequence continues at coordinate 10,610 of VBQB01000135.1, forward strand.
GAACAAGCAAGGTGGCCGGCTGAAGGCGGATTACAACAGTGACCGGGGCAAGAAGAAGCTTCGGCTGAGCGAGAAAGTGCGGTCCCATGTGGCTCAGTTTTTCAAGGAGGAGCTAAAGCTGTGCGCTGCCGAATTGGGTGGGCCAGCGAGAAACTGGCCGGGGCGATATGGCTTTTCGTTTCTCTCTTTTTTGGCCGTGTTGACCGACAATTTTGATCTCTTCCTTTGGTGTGATTGGATCGCGTGAACCTTTGCGAATCAAAGTGTTCCGCCTCACAACGAGAGAACGCCGGTCGCGCAGCGAGATTGCAGATGACCTTTTGCCAAGCGCACATCACTCGTCGGGGCAACGAGCCGGTCAAGGGTTTCGCCAAAGCTGCCAGTAGGAACAAAGACTCAGCGATGCTTTTTCATCGAATGAGCGGCATGTTTTGCTCCCGTCCTTGCTTTTTGAAGCCAGCAAAGAAGATAATGCAAAAGTGCGTTGGATTTGGCCATTCAAAGTTCGCGTCGCCCACGACCGCGACAAACAAGAGAGTGGGTTTGCTCGGGGCGCTGCCCGCCCCGATTTCTTGTGTGTCGGAGCTCAGAAGGGTGGAACGACATGGCTTTATCAACAGCTCGACGCGCATCCCGATTTCTGGATGCCTCCTCGAAAGGAACTGCACTACTTTGATGAGCTAAGTAGGACTAAACGGGCATTTCCTCCGCGTCGCAGAGACGCGCGCGATCTTTGGTTTCTGGAGAGAATAGCAAGCTTAAGTGCAAGATCCTATATCGATTTGGACAACTATGCACGGCTGTTCGAGCCCAAAGCGTCACTTCTCTCTGGCGACATTACGCCAGCCTACTCGATGTTGAATGACGAGATTATTCAGCGGATCGTCGATCATTTTCCAAGGAATGATCAAGCCGTTTGACGTGACTGATATCGACGAAGTGATTCGGAATTTGCTCCATCCAGGGGTGCTCTTGCGCTCGTATCCGAGCGCGATCGTCGCGCGATGGAAACGCCATGTTCATCCGGACCAGTTTCGTACGTATTTCTTTGACGACTTGAAAAAAAATCCCGTCGAACTGCGATGCACCATCCTCAATTTTTTGGGGGCCAATCCCGACAAGCCGAGTGGAGGACTTAGTGCTGATTACAACAGCCAGTCGGATAGGAAAAAGCTTCGGCTGAGCGAAAAAATGCGGTCGCATCTGGCTCAGTTCTTCAAGAACGAGTTGGAGGCTTGCGCCGTGGAACTGGGCGGACCAGCCAGGGAATGGCCGGCGCGATACGGCTTTTCACTGCTGTGTTTTCTCGCCGAGCTGGCCAACAATTCTGATCTCCTTTGGTGGTGTGATTGGATTGCCTGACCTTGGCCAGAGGAACGTATTCCACTAGTATAGGAACAAAACGACGTCGCCCCCGAAAGCGTCTTTCAATCCCGGTCAAGCGCGCTTCGGCCAGGTCGAGATTTCTGCTTGATGCATCGCGATCGACAACGGCCGTTTAGGCTGCGGCCGAGCGGTTTTGCAGCGCTATCTTTGCCTTTGCCCGTGCACGATTTGCCTGCAGTTCTGCCAGATGTTTTTCCGACCAGCGACACAGCGTGTGCAAAGGCTCGATTAAAGTTCGCCCCAACCTGGTGAGAGAGTATTCAACTTTCGGCGGCACGACCGGGTGTACTTTGCGTTGGACCAGACCGTCGCGCTCGAGGCTGCGCAGAGTTTGGGTGAGCATTTTTTGCGAAATACCCCCGATCTCGCGCTGAAGCGCAGCGTAACGCTTGGTGCCGTGAGCCAGGACCTGGATGATGAGCGCGGTCCATTTATCTGCAATGCGATCGAGCACGAGCCGCGAAGGGCATTGCGCATCCATAACCGAGCCGACTGGGGAAGACTTTCGCATGGCCCTTTTTTAGAGCATTATCAATTCAGGCGCAAGAAGAGAGCAGCAATCTAAAGACGCTGTATAGAATTAAACCACTGTAGTTGACGGCGAGTTACCGTGGTCGATATTTTACGAGACTATCATGAGAGATTTTGTTGTGTCAGAGCAAAATGAAGCGACTGCCCTACGCTTGTTGGACGAGTCGCCGCAGCCACGAAATAGCTCGGGGTTTACAGGCAGAGACGATGTGCCCACGGATTATTCGTTGCTCGACGAGTATTCGCGCGCGGTGGTCGGCGCAGTCGAGCGAGTCGCATCTGCCGTTGTGAACATAGAAATCCAGCAGCGAAGCAAAGGCCGGCCGCGCGATGTCGCTGGAAGCGGGTCAGGATTCATCATCACTCCCGACGGCTTTATTTTGACCAACAGCCATGTCGTCCATAATGCCACGCGAATCGTGGTGAACCTCTCTGACGGGCGCGATTGTCCGGCACAGCTCATCGGTGACGATCCCGATACGGATCTCGCGGTGATTCGGATCGATGCGCCCCAGCTTGCTCATGTGCGTTTGGCCGATTCCGAAAGTTTGCGCGTCGGACAGGTAGCGATTGCGATTGGCAATCCGCTCGGTTTCCAGGCGAGCGTGACCGCGGGCGTGATTAGCGCACTTGGGCGCTCGATGTATTCACAGTCCGGTCGCTTGATCGACAATATTATTCAAACCGACGCCGCGTTGAATCCCGGCAATTCCGGTGGACCCCTCGTCAACTCAGCTGGGGAAGTCATCGGCGTAAACACGGCGATGATTCGACCGGCGCAAGGCATCTGCTTCGCCATCGCGAGCAACACGGCCAAGCTTGTCGCAGGCTGGTTGATTCGTGATGGAAGAATTCGGCGCAGCTACATCGGCGTCGCCGGTCAAAATGTGCCGCTGCATCGGCGGGTCATTCGATTTTACAATTTGCCGCTGGAAACTGGGGTGCTGGTTGTGTCAGTGGAAAAAGACAGTCCGGCAGAGCACGCAGGTCTCCGAGAGGGCGACGTCATCGTTGCCTTCGATGAGCGACCGATCGACACGATCCATGAGCTCCACAAAATGCTGGTCAGCGAACAAATCGGCGTTCCCGCGAGGTTGTTGGTCATTCGGCACACCGAAAAATTAGAATTGTCGATATTGCCAGCCGAATCACCGCCGCATTCTTAACTTCGAAAGCTTTCGCGAGTTGACCCAGAAAGCCTTTACGGTTAACCGTTAGCTTGCTTTCAGCTCGCGTTAAAGCACGCTTCTCGCAATGATGCTGCGCGCTTTGCTGTGAAAATCCTTGTCATTGGCGGCGGCGGCCGTGAACATGCGCTCGTATGGAAACTGAGGCAATCTCCGCATGCAGAGCGCATTTTTTGTGCGCCAGGAAACGCCGGCACTGCCGAGTTCGGGGAGAACATCGCCATTGCCGCGGGTAACGTGGCGGCAGTGATTCGTTTCGCCAAAGAGAATCGCGTCGATCTAACGGTGATCGGTCCAGACGACCCACTTGCCGCCGGGATTGTCGATCTTTTTGCCGCACAAAACTTACGCATTTTCGGACCGACCAAGGCGGCCGCGCAGATCGAGTCTTCAAAAATTTTCGCGAAGGAACTGATGCGCGAACAAGGAATTCCCACCGCGCAGGCGGGTACGTTTGAACGCAGCGATGCCGCGCTCCGATTTTGCGACCGGCTACAATTTCCGATTGTCATCAAGGCCAACGGCCTTGCGCTCGGCAAAGGAGTAGTCGTTGCGCCCGACGCTGCTGCCGCAAGATCGACAATCGACGAGATGATGAATCAAGGCCGCTTCGGCGAGGCGGGCCGCCGCATCGTGATCGAGGAATTTTTGCACGGCACGGAATGTTCGCTACACGCGCTGGTCGATGGCGCTGACTATCGCCTCCTAGAGACAGCCCGCGATCACAAGCGCGCCTTTGACGGCGATACGGGGCCGAACACGGGCGGGATGGGCGCTTTCAGTCCCGCAAACAACTGGAGCGCTCCGTTGGAAGATCGGTTTGACAAAAAAATCATGCGACCGCTGCTGCGCGGTTTGCAGGAAAAGAGCATTACATTCCGCGGCTTACTTTTTCCAGGTCTGATGATCAGTACTGATGGCGCACGTGTGCTCGAGTTCAATTGCCGCTTTGGTGATCCGGAGACGCAGGCAATTTTGCCCCGAATGAAGTCCGACTTGTTGCCGTTACTGGATGCGACGATCGACGGGAAGATCGACAGTTGTTCAATCGAGTGGGACCAGCGACCGGCGGTCACAGTTGTGCTCGTCTCGGGCGGTTACCCGGACAAATACGAAACCGGCAACACCATTTCCGGGCTTGGCGATGCGGCCAAACTCGGTGGCGTGCAAATTTTTCATGCCGGAACCAAGCGCACGAATAGGCAAATTGTGACAGCTGGCGGTCGAGTGCTCGCGGTCACCGCGTTGGGATCGACAATCGAAGCAGCCCGCGCGCGCGCCTACGAGGCCGTCGCGTGCATTCATTTCGAGAACTGCCGTTATCGTCGCGATATTGCTCTTAGTGCGGTCGCTCCCTGAAAAATCGCCCAGCGTTTAACGCTGACTCTTGATGTTGCGCTTTACTTGGCCGGTGTTGACCGGCGTTTCTCTAATGACGATTGCCCTGGCGCAATCGCCCACCGTGCCGCCATCGGTCGGCGGCGTGCCGGCGCCTGGTAAATCGGCTACGCCGACAGCTTCGCCCTCTCCCACTCCGACGGCCGAACAACTGCTTAATTCTTTAGGCCCGGCAGATTTGCAGGCGGTCATCGCGCTGTTGCAGAGCAATTTCACAAACCCGGATGCAATTACCGATACGGAATTGAATCGGGCGACTGTTCAGGGTCTGATGATTCGGCTGCCGCACGGTGTGATGCTTTTGCCGACCCGGGAAAGCGCGCCACCGGAAGCGCCCAGTGCGTTTTACAGTGAGATTTTGGATGGCCACATCGGTTACATGCGCCTCGGATCGCTAAATAACGCTAATCTCCAGGCGATGGATAAGAGTCTCGGCAACTTCGCAATAAAGAAGGTGGACGCGCTGATTGTCGATCTTCGCGCAAGTCAGGCGACGAACGATTTTGCAATGGCGGCAGAATTTGCAAAACGATTTTGCCCGAAAGGCAAGACGCTTTTCACATTGCGCAAAACGGCCGCCCGTCAGGACCGCGTCTTTAAATCCGACCGTGATCCGGCGTTTCGAGGTCTGATGATGGTGCTCGCCGATGGCGACACGGCTGGCGCTGCCGAAGCGCTTGCAGGCGTGCTGCGGTTCTACGACAAAGCATTGGTCATGGGTCAGCCCACCGCCGGTCGAGCAGTTGAATACACCGACTTGCCATTGCCAAGCGGGAAGCTGTTACGTGTTGCCGTGGCAGAAATGATTTTGCCGGAAGGTCGTGCATCGTTTCCAGATGGAATAAAGCCGGACTTGCCCGTCGAGATGTCGCTGACAGAGAAGCGGCAGATTTTTCGATTGAGCAGCGAAAAAGGAATGGGCCCGTTTATTTATCAACCGGGACGGCCGCACATGAATGAAGCGGCGCTTTTGGCCGGAACAAATCCTGAGGTCGAGGCGGCGGAAGCCGCGCAGCAACGCCGCGGTCGGTCGCCGGAAAAATCACCAGCACACGATCCGGTGCTGCAGCGCGCCCTCGACCTCGTCACCTCCCTGGAAATTTATCAAAAGCGGTAGCGTGAGTCCGCTCGAGGAACGCATCGGTTACAAATTTCGCAATCCGCTCTTGCTGGCGGAGGCCCTGACGCATC
>VBQB01000136.1 GCA_005887855.1 Verrucomicrobiota bacterium
AAATGTGCAGGCTTGGCCGTAATCTCCGGCGTGAGTTCGCGCAAGGGAACGCTATCGTCGAGAATCGCAATGCTCCGACCGTGTGTTGCAATCACGAGATCGGATGTGCGCGGATGAACCTGAACATCGTCCACGCGCACGGCGGGAATATCGGCAATCCGGAGCCAATGCGTGCCTTGATCAAAGGACGCGAACAAACCGAAGTGTGTCCCAGCGTAAAGTAACTTCGGATTCACCGAATCCTCGCGCACCACTTCGACAGGCACATTCGGCGGAAGATCGCCCATGACCGATTGCCATGTCTTGCCAAGATCGATAGTGCGCAAAACTATTGGTCGATCATCGCCCGCGCGATACGAGTTCGTTACCACATACGCTGCGTTCGGATCGTGCGCGCTGGGTTCGATGCGCACGACCCACGCGCCGCGCGCCGGCTCCGGCAGATTATTGGTCAGCTCGGTCCATTTGCCGCCGTCATTTTCGGTGACCCAGAGCCGCCCATCATCCGTCCCCGCCCACAACAGTCCGGCGCGCTTCGGCGATTCGGCCAGCGAATAAACAACGCCATAATTTTCCGCACCGCTGCCGGTGGCGGTCGTTCGCGCCGGATCATTGCGCGTTAAGTCCGGACTGATCACCGAATATTTCTCGGCGCGATCAGTTAAACGAAAGACATGATTGCCGCCCAAATAAATGACATCCGGCTGATGACGACTGCCGATCAGCGGCGAATTCCAATGGAACCGATATTTTGGTGGGCCTTCTGGTGGTTCGGGCCGCAACCGGCGCAGCTCGCCGTTGCGGAGATTGATCCGGTGCACTTCACCTTGCTGACTCTCCGCGTAAAATACGTCGCGATCCTTGGGATCGAACACGACGTAAAACCCGTCACCGCCGGCGAGCGCCGTCCAATCGGAATTACGAATTCCTTCTTTGCTCGGCACGGCGCTGGGTCCCACCCAATTCTCGTTATCCTGAAGTCCGCCCGCGATGCGGTAGTACGGTTTCGTGTCGTCTAGGGTGATTCGATAAAATTCTCCCGACGGAATGCTGTTAAGATGGTCCCAGCCCTTCCCGGCGGCAAAACTTTGATAAACGCCGCCGTCGGTTCCGAGCAAGACGCGCTGACAAACGGGTGGCTTCGGCGGTTTGTTTTTGTCTTCCGGCTTTGGCGGCTTTGGCGGCGGCACCGTGCCCGGTTGGATGGCAAACGCGTGACAATCGGGATGGACCTTTTCAGAAAGATCTTCCCGGAAATTTTTCCCGCCATCGTCGGAAACAAGCAATGCGAATCCGAGAAGATAAACACGCTGATCGTTTGCCGGATCGATGCGGATTTGACTGAAATAAAACGGGCGCGGATCCATGGCGCTCATGCGGGTCCATTTTTCGCCGCCATCTTCAGAGCGAAATACGCCGCCACTCTTGCTGCGCAAGTCGGTCAACTGGCTCGTGCCGCCCTCAAAGCTTTCCACCACGGCCATGACGACTTTCGAATTGCTCGCGCTGATGGCGAGACCAATGCGGCCGGTTTGGGTGGGCAATCCGCTGGTCAGCTTTTTCCAACTCGTGCCGCCATTTGTGCTTTTGAAAATTCCACCCACGTCTTCGCCGTCGGTCGCGCCTGGGCCGGAGGTGAAACTCCACGGCGTGCGTTGCCGCGCGTAAAGCACCGCATAGACAGTCTCCGGATTGGTTGGATCGAGAATCACATCGCCGCAACCGGTCCGCGTATTATGCGGCGCTGACGCTTGTAAAATCAGTTTCCAGGTTTTGCCCGCGTCGGTGGTCTTGAAAAGTCCGCGCTCGCCGCCGTCCGCCCAGAGATGACCGCTCGCCGCGACGTAGGCAACCTCCGGTTTTTTTGGATCGACAACGATACGACCAATCGCGCGGCTCTCTTTCAATCCGACGCTTTGCCAATTTTCACCGGCATCAGTCGAACGGTAAACGCCATTACCCCAGCCGGAAGAGTTTCGATCGTTTGCTTCGCCTGTTCCCACCCAAATCACATCCGGATCGGACGGCGCGACCGCTATCGCCCCAATCGAAAGGACCGGCTGTTTGTCAAAAATCGGATCGAACGAGACACCGTTGTCGTTCGTTTTGAAAACGCCGCCATGTGCAAGGCCGACGTAAAAAACAAACGGATTGCGCGGATCGATCGCAATATCCGAGACGCGGCCGCCCATTACGGCCGGCCCGATCGAGCGCGCTTTCAGATTTTTGAAAAGCACGTCGGTAAGCTGCGGGGCGCTCGGCGAAGGAACCGGCGTCACAGAAGAAGACAAGAGAGGAGTCGCGGCAGGCGACGCCATTGGCGACGCGCCACTGACCGGCGAGTGGCCTGGCGGAGTTTCCTCTTGGGCCGACAAGATCGAAACGGCGCAAATCAATAGAAGCGAAGCACAGAAAACGGAAAGTCGAGCAGTCATAGGCGGGAGATTGTAGCGAAGAGTGGCGTCTTTGCGATGCCGGAAATACGCGTATCATGCCGATCTATGACCCAGACGGTTTTGGTAGGAAAAACAGGTGTTGTTTTCGGCGTGGCGAACAAGCGCAGCATCGCATGGGCGATCGCAAGGGCTTGGGCGGCGGCTGGCGCGCGATTGATTTTTAATTATCAAGGCAAGCGTCTAAAAGAAAACGTCGAGGAGCTGGTCGGCGAGTTTGGAGAAAAGACACCGTTATTTCCCTGCGACGTTTCGAGTGATGACGAAATCACAGCATTTTTTGAACAGGTGCGTGGCGAGACCGATCGGCTCGATTTAATGCTGCACTCACTTGCGTTCGCGCCCAAAGAAGCGCTGGAAGGCGATTTTGTCAGCACCACACGCGAGGCATTTCGCACCGCACATGATATCAGCGCCTACTCGCTGGTGGCGCTTGCGCGCGAAGCCGCGCCGCTAATGACCAACGGCGGCAGCATCGTGGCAATGACCTATTACGGGTCCGAGAAAGTCGTACCACATTACAACGTGATGGGCGTTGCCAAAGCCAGCTTGGAAGCGAGCGTGCGTTATCTCGCCTACGATTTTGGCGAGAAAAAAATCCGCGTGAACTGCATTTCGGCCGGGCCGGTGCAAACGCTGGCAGCCCGTGGCATCAGCGGGTTTACGTCGATGCTAAAGCATTATCAGGAACGCGCACCGCTAAAACGCAGCTGCGATCCTGCCGAATTAGGCGCGACCGGAGTTTTTCTTGCCAGCGATGGCGCTGCGGCGATAACCGGACAAGCCATCTACGTCGATGGCGGCTATCAAATAATGGGTATGTGACCGTTTCTTTCGGTTCTCTTGCTCATGCTCTTGCTCGTAATCAACACATGGAAACGGCGAGCAGCCGCCACGGCGGGCAAGCTGCGGGCGCGCTCGGCATGCAGTTCGTAATGACATATGATCGCTCGCATTTGGTACGGGTGGACTAAACGTGCAGACGCTACAGCATATGAAAAAATGCTTCGCGATGAAATTTTTCCGAGCATTGCCGCTCGAAAAATTAGCGGCTATCGCGGCGCGGAATTGTTTGTTCGTGAAGATGGCGATGAAGTGGAATTCGTTACGCTGCTTCGCTTTGATTCCATGGATGATGTGAAGCAATTCGCCGGCGACGATGCGAGCAAGCCGGTGATTTTTCCGAAGGCCGAAGCGCTTATCGCACGAATGGACCGCGCGCGACATTACCGCGTGGCGATTTAGGTGGAGCGCCTTGTCGTCAAAGCGTCGAATCGAGAGTTTCTGTAGAGGCAGCCGTGTCGGCTGCAATTCCCAAGACGCGCAATCGACAAGTGATATCTCGAAGCTGCTAAAATTTGCATCGCAAAACAAAATTCCGGTGACGGCGCGGGGCGCGGGCTACGGTTATGTCGGCGGTTGTGTGCCGGTGCGAAAAGGAATTGCGCTCTCGCTTATGCGCATGAATCGCATCAAGGAAATCAACTTTACCGACGCTGTCGCCATTGTTGAACCGGGCGTTTTCACCGGTGAGCTCAAAGCAGCCGTCCGCGCACAGAAACTATTTTATCCACCTGACCCGGCGAGCATGAAGGATTGTACGATTGGTGGAAACGTCGCCACGAATGCCGGCGGACCTCGCTGTTTGAAGTATGGGGTGACGCGCAATTACGTCATCGGTCTTGAAGTCGTGCTGGCCAATGGTGAAGTCCTGCGAACTGGCGGGCGCGTGCACAAAAACAAAACTGGCTTCGACCTGATGGGTCTATTCGTTGGCTCGGAAGGAATGCTCGGCGTTGTCACCGAGGCATTTGCTACCACCGCGCAAGCCGCAGAAGCCGTGCAAGAAATTTTTGCCGCAGGCTTTCTGCCTTCCTCGCTCGAAATTGCCGACCATTTCACCTTGGAGGCGGCGCGCCGCGATCTTCGCAAGATGATTGTCCCGGCGGGCAACGCGCATTTGCTGGTCGATCTTGATGGCCAGGAGGAAAGCGTGCACAGCGAAGCGGCAGCTATTCGCGAATTGCTTGCGACAAAAAAACCAAACACGCTCGAGATGGCCACGGGCGAAGCAGATTGCGAGAAGCTTTGGGCGTTGCGTCGCGAGTTTAGTAATTCCCTTCGTGCAACCGGCCTGACCAAACTAAACCAGGATGTGGTCGTGCCGCGCAGTCACCTTGTCGATCTAATGGAATTCGCTGAAACGCTTCAAGCAAAGTATGGATTTTCGATCGCCTGCTTTGGCCACGCCGGTGACGGCAACATTCATGTCAATATTATGACGAAGGATTATATCGATCCGGAAATGCGAGAAAAAGTCGATCGCACCCTCGACGATCTTTTTGCCCAGGTGCTGGCGTGGGGCGGCGTCATCACGGGAGAGCACGGAATCGGCCTCGCGAAAAAACGATGGTGGCCGGACGCGACCAGCGAGGTCGTGCGTGAGCTACATCGCAAGCTCAAGCAAAGTCTCGATCCACACAGTATCTTGAATCCGGGAAAATTTGTTGACTAACCCGAATCTGCATAGAGATTCGCCGACTTTGTTACTGCGCATCTGAATTTGCCGCGATCGACGCGCATCCGCGTTATCGTGAACGAATCAATTAGAGAAGACAGTGTGTCTTCCTTCCCGCGTTGCGCTGCGGCGATTTACCAAATGAAACCTGGAACCATTACTCACACGATCGCGGCTCTGTTGTCGTCGATTTCCTCTCTTTTCGCACACTCGACACCAGCGAAGGCGGAGTCCCCCAAGGTCAAGGCTAGTAAAAAATCGGACAAATTGTCGGATAATCTTTTGAATGTTGGTTCCCTTTTGTTCTCGCCCAAGCATTCCGCATCGCCTGAGCCGGGAGAGCGTTATCCATGGAAAAAAGACATCGTGACAACGGTCTTTTGGATCGGCGAACAACCGAGCGGAAATAATCCGGTCCCGAATCGGGCGAGCTCCTGGGACAAAAATTGGACCAAAAACTACGGGGGTTTCGACGACCCCAATCCCGCGCGCCGGAGTAATTACATTCCCGTAAAATTCACGCCCCGGCAGAATCCGTTCTACTGCGCGCTTCCTTACAGCGACAAGGCAACGACCGGCCATCGCCCTGAAGCGGCGCGCGTCGTGCCGTGGTTTAAGGAGGCGTACCAGGGCCCCGCTATTTCGACTTGCAAAGATCGATGGGTCGCAATCCACAAGGGCAATCGAACAGTTTACGCGCAATGGGAAGATGCCGGACCATTCCGCACCGATCATTGGCAGTACGTTTTTGGCAATGAGCGTCCGAAACCCAATCTCAACAAGGGCGCCGGTCTCGATGTTTCGCCGGCCGTGCGTGATTATCTCGGATTAAACGAAACGGACGTGACCGACTGGAAGTTTGTGGAGTTTAGTGAAGTGCCACGCGGACCCTGGTCGACCCACGGAGAAAACAACACCTTCGTAATTAACGATGGCAAAAAAGGTGAGAAATTGGCCGAGGCGCCAAAGGGCGGTGGCGGCATCATTGCGCGTTAAGCGCGGAGCGATCAACGCGATCTCTCAACCGTAAGCGATTCGAAAAGTGATGAAGAATCGCTGGCCGCTCCGTCTTTTTTCTTGCGCGCTCTTCATTGCATCTGATCCCACCTTTGCTGCCCAGATCGAGCCGCGCAGTGAGGGTAGCAAGAACAGCAAGCCCCTCAGCGCGAAATCACCACAACATCGTTTGCTCCGGGTTACTTCAATCGGGTTCTCCGCCAGGAAGCTATCGGAGCCTTCTGGGTCTGCACGGCGGTATCCTTGGAAAAGAAGTATCGTAACAACTGTCTTTTGGATCGGCGAACAGCCGAGCGGAAATAATCCCGTCCCAAATCGCACAAGTGCCTGGGACAAACGATGGACAAGAAATTACGGTGGTTTTGACGACCCGAATCCTGCCCACCGAAGCAACTACATTCCGGTAAAATTCACGCCGCGACAAAACCCATTTTATTGTGCGCTTCCGTACAACGATAAGGCACGCACAGGTCATCGGCTCGAAGCGCCACGCGTTGTACCGTGGTTTAAAGAAGCGTATCAGGGCCCTGCCATCTCTACGTGCAAAGACAGATGGATCGCCATCCGCAAAGGCAATCGCACGGCTTACGCGCAATGGGAGGACGCAGGACCTTTCCGTACCGATCACTGGCAGTACGTTTTTGGCAATGAACGTCCAAGACTCAATCTCAATAGAGGCGCGGGCCTCGATGTCTCGCCAGCCGTCCGCGACTATCTCACACTGAAACAAACGGACGTGACCGACTGGAGGTTTGTCGCCTTTAGTGAAGTGCCACGCGGGCCGTGGTCGACCCACGGAGAAAACAACACCTTCGTAATTAACGGTCGCAAAAAAAAAGGTGAGAAATTGGCCGAAGCGCCGAAGGGCGGTGGCGGCATGATTGCGCGTTAAGCGCGGAGCCGAATGTTTAGCCTGCGAAAAGCCTGTTTTCTGTAGAGGCAGCCGTGTCGGCTGCAGGATCACGCTCGCAGGCGGCACGCCTGCCACTACAGTTCTCCAGGATTCCAGCGTTGGACGCTGATCGTTCGACGTTTCCCACTTCATTACACCTCTCCAATTCTCACCTTCGATCTCGCGCAGTGCCCTGATGTAAGTCGTCCGTGCCGATCCACGCGATCACAGCGCGGGAGACGATTGGAAACAGGATGGAGGTTCGCCGCGCAGTTCGTCCTTTTTGTTGCGCAATTTTTCTTTTACTCGCGTTCCGCTTCATAGCTCCCATCGGGGCGGCCGCTGAAGACGCCAAGCTTCTAATCGGCAAAGCGGCGATGGGCGATTGGACCAGCGATGCGCCCGGAGTGAGGCGCAAAATCACAGTCACGGATCTGCCCGCGCCCAGTTCAAATGTTCTGGCAATAAACATGCCCCGGGTCGTCGGTCGTCCAGCGGACGCGCAGCTTCGCGTGCCGCCGGGATTTAAGATCGACCTGTACGCCGGCGGGTTTCGCGATCCGCGATTTCTGCTCACCGCGCTGAATGGAGACATCTTTGTTACTGAGAGCCGCGCCAATCGAATCAAAGTGCTGCGCGATACAAAGAACGTCGGTAAACCGGACGTTACCGAAGTATTTGCGGAGCGCGATCTGAACAAACCATTCGGGATCGCGTTTTATCCGCCCGGTAACGATCCCCAATTTTTATACGTCGCGAACACCGATGGCATAATTCGTTTTCCTTATCGGAATGGCGATCTCAAAGCGCGCGCTCCAGCCGAAAAATTGAGCGCGCAACTTTCTGGTGGCGCGGGACGTCTGCGCAGTGGCGGCCACTGGACACGTGACATCGTTTTTTCGCCCGATGGCAAGAAAATGTATGTCTCGATCGGCTCGCGCTCGAATGATTCCGATAATGCTGCGGAAGCGGATCGGGCGCGTATTTTCGAATTCAATCCCGATGGCAGCGGACAAAAAGTGTACGCCTGGGGAATTCGAAACGCCGTCGGGATCGCATTTCGGCCGGGCAGTGATGAGCTCTGGATGAGCACAAACGAGCGGGACGAAATCGGGGAAGATTTGCCGCCGGATTATATCAGCAGTGTGCGCCCGGGCGGCTTTTATGGCTGGCCCTGGTTTTATATCGGCAACCACGTCGATCCTCGCCACAAAGGAAAGCATCCCGAGTTGGCCGATAAAGTGATCGTGCCCGACGTGCTTGTGCAGTCGCATTCCGCGACGCTCAATTTATGTTTTTACACTGGCGACCAATTCCCCGCCGAATACAAAGGCGACATCTTTGCCGCGTTTCACGGTTCATGGAACCGGAAAAAACGCACCGGTTACAAAATTGTCCGCGTCCCGTTTGATCACTCAACCAGCAAAGCACGCGGCGAGTACGAGGATTTTGTTACCGGCTTCGTCACGCGCGAAGGGAATGTCTGGGGTCGACCTGTCGGAATCACCGTCGCAAGAGACGGCAGCCTCCTTTTCAGCGAAGATGGCAACGGCACCATCTGGCGAGTGAGCTACGGGAGGTGAGAACTCGCTTGGGCGCTGCATTGGAACATAGGCTTTCAGCCTGTGCGGTTGGGGGCGTAACGTCCGCCGATTCAGCAACCAAATGTCAAATATTTTAGACGCGACCCCTTTTCCGTTCCCCCATTTCTCCAATTTCCCTTCTGCAGCGAGAACAAGATCAGCTAGAGTTCCTGAAGAATTCTGCGCGTTTCCTTGAGATAGCATTTTTCAGGCGGCGCAATACCATCTGCGTCAAAATGCATTATTCTGTTTCGAATCTTTCGCACTCGCTCAAGCCGGTTGAGCAAGATAGTACGATCGTGATTAAGGCCGAGGCGTTGCCAAAACTCAGGATTTTGGATGGCACGAATGAGCTCACCTAATGTGAGGTCATCGACACGCGCAATATCGGCACGCGTGATATCGCGTTCGTCCGCCAGCGAGTGCAACTCCTCTGCAGTGAGCCGCATTCGCTCCACTAGATCACGGAGGTGATTCTCGATTTGTCCCAAAAACAGAAATGGCTCTGCCAGATCAATGAAAACCTCAGCAACATCTAACTGTGTAACAATCCCGCACAAACGATTGTCTTTGGACCGAACTACCAGAACCTCATGATGAATCACTTCGCGCACAGCATCAAACAACGCCGTTTCTTCATTTACAACGGCAAAGTGGTTACTCATGCAATCCTGCACACGCTCGGGTTGCCGACCTGCGAGAATTGCCTGTCCGTAGGATTGCCAACTGAAGATGCCTTCCACGCGAGCGTGTTCGCTGTTCGCTACGACTAACTGACTAAAGTCTTTGTCCATCATTTGTGTCAGTGCGCGATGTACTGGCTCGTTGCGGCGAACGAGCATCGGCGGCCGATCTGCTGCCGGAATACCTTTACGGATTGTAACGACGACTTCGCGCTCTTCTGATTCCGTTGTTAGTTCGACTTGTTCGCCGAGTTCGCTCTCGCCATTTTCAGGAACCATTTCCTCAACGTCTGTATGATCGTCTATCTCAATTGAAGAAATGTGCGGCTCGACTTCTTCTTCGAGATCAGATGCTGCGTCCACTCCTTGCAGTTGAATCGGTTCAATCGGTTCGTAATCTTGCGGAGCTGCATCTCTAGGTGGTCTCCCGAGCTTGAGCCCTAAGGTGAGCCATACCGGAGAATCAATGTGCACGTTCGCAAAATCGGGATGGCATTTCAGGCGATGGCGACGAAGGAGTCTTCGAATCGCCCGGGTAACCTGTTTACCTCGGCGCTCCTGCCCTACGAGCGTGAGTAATCGCCGGACGCGCATACGTTTCGGTTTGCCGGTCGCTTCGATTTCCTTGGCGATGTCTTTCAGCGATTCGTGCATCATCATTGTTTCTTTCCCGTTTCCGTGGTTGTCGATGACTTTGTCGATCTCGGCCATGACGCGGATGGTTTCGGAGAGGGCGATGACGATTTTGTGATAGTGGGCGATGTCGTCGTTTAAAAGGGTGCGGCCTTTGCGGTCTTTGAGCCATTTCTCGCACACTTGGTAGCCGCCGATGTGGAAGTTCCACACGGCTTCGGGGACGCCCCGGAAGCCGGTGGTCTGGGCTTTGTCGATCCAGACGGTGTTCTTAGACCACGAGGCTTTTTCGACCTCACGATTTCCGCCGCCGATGAATTCGCTGCGCGGCTTGTCGAGCTTCGGCGATTCGAGCAGGTGTAGGGCGACGAGTTCGCCGCCGAGCTTCGCTAGCGCGCGGAACAGCTCCAGATCTCCGGTTAACGGCAGGCGTGGAAAATCGCTGCTAAGTTCGCCGCCGTAGCGGGTCCGGTAAGACGGTGCCCACAGGATTGCGTAAAAATAGTGGAAGACATCGAAAGTCCACTTTGTCAGGGCCCCGGCGTCAGCAATTGGCTTGTTAAGACCGAGCTTCTGATTTAAGGCCACCAGAAAATCCTTCGACAGATTCGCCTCGGGCAGAGTTTCACCCAAGTTCAACGAACCTTCGGCTCGCGAAGCGAAAACGAGCGCAGGGAAAACAGAGACGTTGTCCAGCGAACTCAGGATGCACTTGTCAGTCAGTTCGCGACTGCACCAGTAGAGGCGAGAAGCGTGATCCCTGCTGATTCGCCGTGCGAGGATCGCAAGATTTGGCACCGATGCCCTTCGGTTGA
>VBQB01000137.1 GCA_005887855.1 Verrucomicrobiota bacterium
CTATTTTGGCAAAACTGCCGCGCATTTGACCGGACCGGAATCAATTTCACTGAGCGTTATTCCGCAGAGTCCGACTCGCCGCGCCTTGTACACCGGCCGCGACAATCGTTCGCTCAACGCTGCTCAGGAGAATTGGTACGACCGCGCGAAGCTCAACACGCAATTCTCCGCGCGACAATTCAGCGCGCGCGCGGAAGCGGAACGAAAGTTCCTTGCGCCGCATTTTGTCCAGCAAGTCTTGGAATCGGTAGGGTCGGCGCGCTGCGCCGACCGGACGCCGCAGCGCGGCGTCCCTACCTCGCAAATCGTCACGACGCTCGATTTGAAAAAGCAGCAATTGATCGAGCGGCGAATCGCGGATTACATCCGGGGAAATCGCAATCGCGGAATTCAAAATGCCGCAGCACTGCTTGTCGATTCCAGAACGATGGAGGTGCTTGCCCAAATTGGTTCCGCCGATTTCTTCAATTCCGAAATTCAGGGGCAAGTGGATGGAACACGGAGTCCGCGCTCCCCCGGCTCAACGCTCAAACCGTTCATTTACGCGCTCGCGCTTGAGCAAGGTTTAATTCATCCATTGTCGATCCTGGCGGACGCGCCGCGCAGTTTTGGCGATTACAATCCGGAAAATTTCGATCGCGAATTCCTTGGACCCATTCGCGCGAGCGATGCGCTAGCTCGCAGCCGCAATCTTCCCGCTATCGAACTGGCATCGCAGCTTGCGCATCCGACGCTTTACGAATTTCTGCGCGGCGCGGGAGTCGCATTGCCGCGCTCTGAATCGCTTTACGGATTGGCGCTTCCGCTCGGTGGCGCAGAAGTCACGATGGAAGACCTGGTCCGGCTTTATGCGGCTCTCGCCAACAATGGCGAGCTCCGTCCACTCCGCCGGAAGTCGGGCGATCCAATGTCTACGCGAGGTCATCAACTCCTCACTTCGGAGGCCGCCTTCCTCACTCTCGAAATGCTGAACGTGCCGCGGCCTGAGATTAATTATGCAGATTCAAGTAACGTCGCGCCGGTTTTTTGGAAAACGGGAACGTCGCACGGTTTTCATGACGCGTGGTCGATCGCAGTTTTCAATCATTACGTGCTCGGCGTCTGGATCGGAAATTTCGATGGCCGGCCAAATCCAGCATTCGTCGGGCGCTCCGCCGCCGCGCCGCTCTTATTTCAAATCATCGACAGTCTTCGCGCGACCTGGCCCGAGCGAATCGAGCGGCATCTTCCGCCGCCGGGCGCGAATTTGAAGCGGGTCGAATTTTGCGCCGTCTCGGGCGATTTGCCGGAGACTCACTGCACGCAGCGCGTCGAGGGTTGGTTCATTCCCGGAATTTCACCAATCAAAACGTGCGAGGTGCACCAGGAAGTACTTGTCGATGTTGCAACCGGGCTACGAGTGGCGATCGATGACGGAACGCGACAGCTGCGGCGCGAAGTTTGCGAATTCTGGCCGAGCGATCTGCTGAGACTTTTCGAGCGCGCCGGCCTGCCGCGCCGGCCGCCACCGCCGTTTCTGCCCGGAACCGAGTCGGACTTGGCGTCGCGCACTGGAAATCCACCACGAATCATATCTCCAGCTGGTGGACACGACACCCTTTTCGCATCATCGACCGCGATTCCGCTGCGCGTAAAGACGGATGCGGACGTGCGCGAAATTTATTGGTTTGCCGACAAGACCTTCATCGGAAAATCCAATGTAACAGGACTGCTGACATGGAAATCTTCGCCGGGCGATTATCAATTAACCGCGCTTGATGATCACGGGCGCTCGGCATCGTGCAACGTCACGGTGAGATAACGAAATTTCCGTTGAAGAGACGAGGACGCAGCAGCAGCGTAACCGTCGATGCCTCGTCAGTACACTCTGCAACGCGTGCCAACATCGACATCGATCCATATCGATTACGCCGCGGAGCTGAATGAGCAGCAACTTGCGGCGGTGACGGCACCGCCTGGTCCGCTGCTTGTCATCGCCGGGGCGGGCTCGGGAAAGACGCGCACACTCACTTATCGCGTCGCTTATCTGCTCGAAAACGGAATCGATCCGCGCAATATCTTGTTGCTCACCTTCACGAATAAAGCTGCGCGGCAAATGCTCGATCGCGTCGCGAACTTGTTGCCCGTGGATGCCAGTGGGCTTTGGGGGGGGACGTTTCATTCGGTGGGAAATCGGATCCTGCGCCGTCACGGGAGCGCCCTCAGTTATTCGAGCGGATTCACCATCATGGATCGTGAAGATCAAAAGGATTTGATCAATACCGTCATAGCAAGCGCGGGAATTGATCCAAAAGAAATCCGGTTTCCGAAAGGCGATGTGCTTGCGGAAATCTTCAGTTTCGTCGTCAACACGGAGAAGCCGGTCGAAGAATTGCTCGCGGAAAAGTTTCCTTATTTCCTGCCGTTACTCGACAAAATCAACGATGTGCACGCCCGCTACGAGAAAAAGAAGAAGGCGACCAACTCCATGGATTTCGATGACCTGCTGGAAAAAACATTGTCAATGCTCCAGCAACACGCAGGCATCGCGGAGTTTTATCGGCGGCAATTTCAATTCATTCTCGTCGATGAATATCAAGATACGAACAAGATCCAGGCCGACCTCGTCGATACTCTCGCTCGGGATCACCGGAACTTGATGGTCGTGGGCGATGATGCGCAATCGATTTACTCGTGGCGCGGCGCGAATTTTCAAAACATTCTCGAATTTCCGAAACGGTATCCGGACACGCAGGTGTTTAAGATTGAGATGAACTACCGAAGCGTCCCGGAAATTCTCGAAGTCGCCAACGCAGCCATTGCCGCCAATGTTCAGCAATTTCGCAAACACTTGAGCGCGACGCGCGAATCAAGCGCCGTGAAGCCGGCGCTGGTCGCGCTTAATGACGGCGGCGAGCAAGCCCAATTTGTCGCACAGCGAATCCTCGAACTGCGCGATGAAGATGTCGATCTTAACGACATTGCCGTGCTCTACCGTGCGCATTATCACGCGATCGAACTGCAATTGGAGCTCTCACGGCGTGGCATTCCTTATCAAATTACAAGCGGCATTCGTTTTTTCGAGCAGGCGCACATCAAAGATGTTACCGCCTTTATTCGATTCGTGGCGAATCCGCGCGACGAGGTCGCGTTCAAGCGCATGGTGAAATTGCTGCCCGGCATTGGCAATCGCAGCGCAGAAAATCTGTGGCGCGCATGGGAAAACGCGCTGAACGAACGAGGGGAAATTACCTCGTGGGGTGAGCGTTTGATATCAATGAACGTGAGCGCAAGATCGAAGAAATCATGGGAGCAGCTCGCGCACACCCTTGATGAAATCGCGCCGAGCGGGCAACCAAATCCGCCATCGGAAATGATCACTTCGATTGTCGAAGCGATCTACGATGACTACGCGAAAGTGAATTTCACAAATTACGAACTGCGCCGTGAAGATTTGAATCAACTGGCCGCGTTTTCGCGCCAGTTCAAAGACGTCCACGAATTTCTCGCGCAGCTGGCATTGATCAGCAATGTCGATGCGGAAGCTGCGCCAAACCAAGGCGCCGACAAAGAAGCGGTTAACCTTTCTACTGTGCATCAGGCAAAAGGGCTCGAGTTTCACGCCATATTTGTTATTTGGCTGAGCGACGGGATGTTTCCCAGCAGTCGCTCGCTCGACACACGCGATGCGCTTGAGGAAGAGCGGCGTCTGTTTTATGTCGCGATCACGCGTGCGCGCGACGAACTTTATCTCACCTATCCGCACATGCGTCTAAGCGGAGGCTATGGCGACGTTTTCCAACGGCCATCGCGGTTTCTGCAAGAAATTCCCAACGAACTTGTCGAAGACTGGCAGGTGCGAAGAGGATAATGACGAAGCACGAATGACAAATGACGAAAGAATGCCGAAGCTCGAATGACGAAGGGCCGTGCCACGCCGCCGCTGCTAGTTCGGATTTGGTCATTCGGACTTCCTTCGTGCTTCGTCATTTGGGTTTCGTCATTTCTTCGTGAATGAATCTGTCACCGGAAAAGCGAATCGCGGGAATTCTTCTGCCGCTGTTTGCGCTGCGCGGAGAAGACGATCTTGGAATCGGCGATCTTGGTGCGCTGCGGGAGTTAACTGATTGGGCGGCCGAGATTGGATTTAAGGTGATTCAGCTTTTACCGATCAACGAGACCGGGGTTGACAACAGCCCTTACAACGCCATCAGCGCGATGGCGATCGAGCTGACAACTCTGCATCTTGGGCCGAACTCTCCCCAAGAGCTAACGCGTGCAGACTTTGACGCCGTGCTTGCAGATGCCGACCTGGAGAGGCTGCGGCGTGGTGGGGTGAAATATCGCCAGGTCAAAAAACTAAAACGACGCTTGCTGGAGAAAGCATTTGCGAATTTCGCTGGCCGCGCCGGCAAAGAACGACAGGCCGGCTTTCGGAGATTTTGCGAAGAAGAGGCCGCGTGGCTGCACGACTACGCATTTTTTCGTGTTCTGATGGAGGAGAATGACGACAGCGCCGCGTGGAATCGGTGGCCGGCGCAACAGCAATCAATCGAAAGAGCGCGCACCTGGCTACGGGATTTGCCGCGGGATCGACAATCAGCCATAAATGACCGTCAAAATTTCTTCTGTTATGTGCAGTGGATCGCGCATCAGCAATGGCGCGACATCAAATCGTATGCCGAAGAACGGGGGGTTGCGCTGATGGGCGATATTCCTTTTGGCGTCAGTTATTACAGCGCCGACGTTTTCGCGCGACCAGATGAATTCGCGCTCGACTGGTCTGGCGGCGCGCCTCCCGAACTGTATTTCAAGGACGACGAATTCACGCAAAAATGGGGACAAAACTGGGGCATTCCGCTCTACCGCTGGGACAGGATGCGCGCGAACAATTTCGAGTGGTGGCGCGAACGCGTCCGTGCCGTTCGCCGCATTTTTCATCTCTTTCGCATCGATCACATCCTCGGATTTTATCGCATCTACGCGTTTCCCTGGCGGCCGAGGAAGAACAAACAATTTCTCCCGCTCGATTGGAATCACATGCTCGAACAAACTGGCGGCCGCGCCCCGCATTTCGCACCGCGTCACGATGAGACACCGGAAAATTGCGAGGCGAACAAACGTGAAGGCGAGGAGTATCTACGGGTTGTTCTGGAAGAGGCCAGCGCGACGCGGGTGATCGGTGAAGACCTTGGCACCGTGCCTGATTATGTGCGGCCAAATCTGCACGCACTCGGGATTGCCGGATTTAAAATTCCACAATGGGAAGTTCATAATGAACAAGTCACGCCGGGAGATAAATATGAACGGCTTTCTGTTGCGACTTACATGACGCACGATCACAAGCCGATTCGCGCCTTATGGGAGGAGGCTTTCGAGCATCCAACAGCGACATCGGAACAATCGAGGTTCGATTTGGCGAAGATCGCCGTCTTTGCAGGCTTCGACCCAAAGATCGACAAGATCGATTTCGAAAAAGATTTCTATTCGGCGATTATGGACGCGCTGTTCAAAAGCGAATCCTGGATTGCGATCGTGATGATCACCGATCTGCTGGCGCGCAAATACCGCTTCAATGTTCCCGGCACGACGGCAAAGTCGAATTGGACACGGCGAATGCAAAGAAGCGTCGCACAACTTCGCGCCAGCCGAAAAACGCAAGCGCGAATGCGATTGATCCATGATCTGCTCGAAAAGACAGGAAGAGCCTGATGGTGAACGGCTCTGACTGGGGAGCACAGGCTGCCAGCCTGTAGTTCGCGGCAGCTTGCCGCGAACATCCTGTTGTCTGCGCTCCCAAGAATTCCGCGAATGCGCTGGCTAAATTCCGTGTTTCATCCGTGTCTATCCGTGGCTAATTGAATCATGAATTCGCCGATTAAAGTCGCTGTTACCGGCGCGGCCGGACAGATTGGTTACTCGCTCGTTTTTCGCATCGCTTCCGGAGAGATATTCGGACCAGATCAACCGCTAACACTTCACCTCATTGAAATTCCAAATGCCCTCGGCGCCCTGGACGGAGTGGTCATGGAATTACACGATTGCGCCTTTCCGTTGCTCGAATCGATTGTGCCGACCGCGGATCTTGACGAAGGATTCCGCGACATTAACTGGGCGTTGCTGGTCGGCAGCATTCCGCGCAAAGCCGGCATGGAACGGAAAGACTTGCTCGGGATCAACGGCAAGATTTTCATCGGACAAGGTCAGGCGATCGAAAGGAACGCCGCGGCCGATGTCCGCGTCCTAGTGATCGGAAACCCGTGCAACACGAATTGTCTAATTGCGATGAACAACGCAAAAGACATTCCGCGCGATCGCTGGTTCGCCATGACACGCCTGGATGAAAATCGGGCGCGTGCTCAGCTTGCGCACAAAGCCGGGGTGAAGATTACCTCGGTCACAAACATGACTATCTGGGGCAATCATTCTGCGACGCAGTACCCAGACTTCTATAATGCGAAGATCGACAATCGCCCCGCTAACGAAGTCATCGGCGATGAAGAATGGCTGAAGGAGGAATTTATTTCCACGGTGCAGCAGCGCGGCGCCGCGGTGATCAAGGCGCGCGGTCTTTCTTCCGCCGGTTCGGCGGCGAACGCGATTATCGATACCATGCGCTTTCTAACAAACGAAACGCCGCCCGAAGATTGGCACAGCGTCGCGGTGTGTTCCGACGGGAGTTACGATGTCGAGGAAGGGTTGATTTCGTCGTTTCCAGTCCGCGTTCGCAGCGGCAAATGGGAAATTGTGGAGAAGGTGCCAATCAACGACTTCAGCCGTGGACCAATAATGCGGCGCTCATAGAGCGCCGCTACAAAAGCTTTTCGCTGGTCAACCGCTCGAACGCTTCTATGTATTTGGCCGAAGTTTTCGCAATCACATCTTTCGGCAACGAAGGCGCCGGCGGCGTCTTCCTCCAATCGAGAGTCTCGAGATAATCGCGAACAAATTGTTTGTCGAAACTCGGCGGACTTTGGCCAATGGCATATTGGTCGGCGGGCCAGAAGCGAGACGAATCCGGGGTCAAACACTCGTCGATCAAAATCAGTTCGCCTTCTACAATTCCGAATTCGAATTTTGTGTCGGCAACAGTGATTCCA
>VBQB01000138.1 GCA_005887855.1 Verrucomicrobiota bacterium
GCCCAGGAATGGCGGCCGGCCGGTGAAAAGATCGAACAAGATCGCGCCCAGACTGTAAACGTCCGCCGCCGGGGTGAGGTTTGCAGCCGATCCCTTTGCTTGCTCGGGTGCAATGTAACCGGGGGTGCCAAAAATCGTCAGCGTCCGTGTGAGATCGCTCGCGGTGTCGAGCCATTTGGCCAACCCGAAGTCGCTCACCAATGGTTCGCCGCGCCCATCGAGCAAAACGTTTCCCGGTTTTAGATCACGATGAAGAATGCCTTGAGCGTGCGCGTGCTGCACGGCGCGCGCCACCTTCGCCATCAGCGCCACGCTGCGGCGCGGTTCGCTGCGCAAAGCCGGTGCGGCGTCGAGCAAACTCCCGCCTGCGGCAAACTTCATGCTGAAGAAGGGAAGCC
>VBQB01000139.1 GCA_005887855.1 Verrucomicrobiota bacterium
GGCGCGATAAATAACCCCCATCCCGCCACGCCCGATCTCTTCCAAAATTTGATAATTGCCCAGCCGCCAATCGGCATCGCGGACATCGATTTCAGCAAGCACGTTCTCCAGCGTTTCGCTGTTGTCAGTATCAGCGCCAATACCGCTACAGAGCAGACATCTCAGACAAAGACCTCGCCCGACGCGCGATCTCGATCCACATTCTGGGCACGGGACCGGTTCCTTCCCGAGCCGTGGCGAAACAGAAATGCCGGGGAAGTTCATGGGAATGTCAAAAAAGTTAAAACGAATGGCAGGTATCCAGCGTCGATTGGATCCAGCAGCAATCGGCCCCGCGCCTCCTCAACATCCTTCTCCGGAAACTGCCGGGCGAAGTTCGGGAGAAAGTTGAAGAATCTTTCAGAAACGCAGCGCCACTGCGATAATTGGTGCGCCAACCTGATCGAGCCGTTGTTTTCCTGACGCTGGATTCAGAATGCTCAGCGATTGCGCATTCCTATAGCTGGTCCCGGGTCACCAGCGTTCGTTCATCTCTATTCTGCCGCCTTTTTTAAAGGGCGGCAGGGTTAGAAACGAATTATTGGCAGTGGCCCGGGCCAGTCACGCCTTCGTTGTAGTCAGCAAGAGCCTGAACCAATGTGCTTGTCGCACCTGGCGCGAGGAACCCGCCGCCAATTGGCGGAACTACCAAGCTTCCAATCAACGCGTCGGCATCGGAGATCGCCTGTGCAATATCCGTTGAATCTGCACCGTTGGCGACGTTCAACTTGGCCGCGATCAACTGATGCGCCAAGGTTAACAGACCGTTGCCTTGTGCTGGCGTATTGAAAATCGACAGCAACTGGAGGTCGGTGTAGGTCACGCTGCCGACATCGAGGCTCGTCACAGGCCATAGATTCTCGTTGTTGCCAACAGGAATCGGGCCGTGTGTAGCCCAAAAACCTTGCGTGTAAGTGCATCCGCCGTCTGACGTGCAAGATTCAGTCCTGCAAGTGGTGGTAGCTGAAAAAGCACTACGATTTGCAACCGAGGTCGCGTGTGCGAACGCTCGGAATGAGTATTGTGTAGCGCAATCCAACGGGATTTGGGCGCAATTTTCTGAGCTAGCCCCGCACGCATCAAATAGATTGTCTCCAATCTGAATAGTGATGGTCGAATAGGGAGCAAGGTTATAATTGCTACAACTGGGCACACCACTGAATGATGCCTTACAGAAACCGTCCGCTGGCCAAACGCCACCCAGCGCTTGCAGATCAGTTGTTTTCATCCATTGAATGGAGAAGCCCGCCGGAGCGCCTGTCGCCCCCGCTTGGACTTGTACGGTTATGGATGACGGAGTTGAGCTAAAACAACTAACCGTCGGTGTTGAGTAGGTTGGTTTAGGTGTGGGCGCCGGTTTAGCCAGCGCGATCGTGCTCATGGTGATTAGCGCCGCGAGCGTTGTAACTGTTTTTATCATTTAATTGCTTATCTATTCTATTTGGTTTGTTTGGTTATTTTTGGATTGCGACAAATAGAAACTCTCAATCCAAAACGTTTAATTTAGTTATTGCAGTGACCAGGACCAATAGTGCCTTCGTTGAACTGCGTTAGCGTCTCCGTCAACGCACTGGTGTCGGCTGGTGACAGGTAACCGTTACCAACTGGCGCAATCACGAGACTGCCGATTAAGGTATCAGCATCACTTATTGCGGCCGCAACGTCCGTATCAGGCGCTCCATTTGCGATGTTGAGCTTCGCCGCAATTAGTTGATGGGCTAGCGCTATAAGTCCGTTACCCTTTGCTTGGGTTTGCAAGATAGAGCACAACTCTGTGGCATCATATGCGGTCGTTCCCAGGATAAGCGAGGTAACCGGCCACACGTTTTGATTATTTCCTTCGGCACAGTCTCCTGAGCCATGTGTGCGCCAGTAGCCTTGCGTGTAAGTGCAAGGCGCCGGAATACAGGGTAATGTTGCACAGGTAATTGCTTTGCTGAATTCGCTTTGGGGATCCCCGTGAGCGGATACGCGGAACACGTATGCGGTGTTACAAAGTAACGGCTGACCGGGGCACGGACTAGATGAGCAGTTGTCGTCATACAAGTTATCGTCGCCGATAACAATTGTGATGCTCTGTCCGGGTTCTAGGTTGTATTTGGTGCAGCCGGGCGCTCCGCCAAAACTTGCCTTGCAGAAGCTCGGGGCCGCCGGGTCGGGAACGTTTGAACTTACGGGCCACTGATTTCCAAGCGCGACATAATCAGCCAGCGTCATCCATTGAATATCGAAGCCGGCTGGTGCCCCACTTTGTCCGGCCTTCACGACCACGCCAATATTCGACGCTCCCGATGTTTCGCAGGTAATCGAGGGAACATTTGGCGTTGGAGTAGGACTAGGCGTCGGGGTCGGTGTAGGCGTTGGCGTGGGGGTAGGTGTAGGTGTAGGTGTAGGCGTAGGCGTAGGCGTAGGCGTCGGGGTGGGAGTGGTTGTGGGTGTGGGTGTCGGCGTCGGTGTTGCCGTTGGCGTAGGTGTCGGCGTGGGCGTTGGCGTAGGAGTCGGCGTCGCCGTAGGTGTTGGTGTAGGTGTAGGCACCGGCGTAGGCGTCGGCGTTGGTGTTGGTGTTGGCGTTGGCGTTGGCGTAGGCGTTGGGGTTGGCGTTGGGGTTGGCGTCGGCGTAGGTGTAGGCGTCGGCACTATGTGCGGCGTCGGCGATGGTGTTGGGGTAGGCCGTGGCGTCGGACGCGGTGTAGGCGTCGGCGTTGGCTTTGGCTTAGGTGTTGGCGTTGGTGTAACGCAAGCCGTTCCGAATGGCTTTTCGTACTTCTTCCTGAAGTCCGCTGCGATTCGTTTCATCTGCGGTGTCAGGTTGAGGCTTTTCAGGTGATGCACCTTCATGAACAGCTTTTTGTGCTGCGCGTTGCCCTCTGCCTTGACGCATTGAATCTGGATTGGCAAAGGCAGCTCGCCGTTATAGCAAAAATGTTCTCCGCAAGCCATCGTTGTTGCCGCGCTGATTGCCAGCGCGAGTACTATCATTATCAGTTTTCTCATTTTGATTTTTTTGTTTCCGTTTACTCAAATCTTTCTTCACCCGGGATTTAGCTGGTTCTTGTTTTGTCCCAGTAGGGCCCGGATTTCGTGCCCGCCCGGTTCTCAGTCGAGAGAGGTGCCTAGCTGCGTCGCGAACGCGCTTTGCGTGTGGATTCCGCCATGCACCAGAACTTGCGTAGTGTCGCCTCCTCCCAGAGGGATCAACGCACAGGTCACGCGAAAGCGCGGCTGCGACGAAGAAGCGCTGCCCGGCGCCAGACTGGTCTGCATTGGTGTTTCCATTTGTTACCTTCTTCTCCGGCAACGGCGGGCCGAAGTTCTGGAAAAGAGTTAAAATGGTTCGCGTTACCATGCGGGGTTTAGCTATGGCCCAATGGGCGTCGTTGGTGCTAATGGCAGGGGTGTCGCCT
The DNA here is from genome assembly GCA_005887855.1 of Verrucomicrobiota bacterium. Next base: position 3,444 of record VBQB01000139.1, read on the forward strand.
GAAAATTTGTCAGCTTGCGCTGACACAACGCCTCTACAGCTATGAGGCGTCAGGGAACACCACCGAAAGCGCTCTCGCCGGGTCATCGCCCCCGGCTACAACTTGGGTTACCGAGCTGGCGAACTCGTCAAAGCCAATCGCAATTTTTAGGCAAGGTCGCTATCTCTCGGAGATGGCCGCCGAATTTGTCCTAACAAAATATTCGAACAGGAAAAAATCCGGCGGAGGTAGAAACCCGCCCGTGGCTACAGCTGGAAAATTTTGTGCTTGCTAATTAACGCGCACGGAGCCAAACCAGCGTCATTATGAAAACCCTATCTGGAACATTCGTATTTAAACTCGTGATTTTGGTGGCAATCGCTACCGCCTCGATCGTTCTCGTCTCCGCGTGTGAGAAGTCTCCCGCCCCAGCCACCGGAAACCCCCCGATAGTCATCTGCATGAACGAACCCGGGGTGAAAGTGAAAGCCTCTTCAAAAGTTGTGGAAGATGCATTTAGGCAGCTAATCGCAAAACACGGCGAGAAGGTGTGTAACGTTGATTATTACCACGATCATCCGGATCGCCCGGATTGGCATCAGGGCCAGGGCCGGCTGTGCATGACAAGCGCAGTACGTTCTGAGGCCGGTGGGACGCCGGCGCCTGCAGATCCATCTCATCTCGTGCAGCGGGTTGCTTTTGACACTCTTGATGAGGCACAACAGTTCCTCTCCACGATAAGTCCGTAACAGTCTTTTGTTCCGCACAGCCGGGTTTGAAGAGCAGATCAGGCGGGGGGAACCGGATGGTCTTAGGCAAGAAGGGCGTTTACTTGGCAGGTCTTGCCCTGCATCTGTTTCTTATCATCACCGTTTCATCGCGTGACTCGTTCTGGCTTCTATCAAAGAGCAGGACTATTTTCCCGGAGTCGTCTAAGAACTTTTGGCAAAGAGCCGAGCAAATCGCATCGACAGCGTTAGGACAACGCTTATCGGCTTCGAACCCTGCCCGCCAAATTTTGACTGGGTATTCGCATCTTTCTGGAATCGAGGCCGGATACGGTTTCTTCGCGCCAAATATCCCAAACAGTTACAAACTCGTATTCGAACTGCGTTTTCCAGATGGGCGCGTTGAATACGAGCTGCCACGCGTGTCCAATGCGGCATCCGTGCTGCGTGTTGCCGGTTTGTTGGACCAGATTGGGCGGACTCGTTCCGAGGCGTTTCGTCAAACGATGGTCAAAATGTTGGCTGATGCGGTGTGGCGGGAGCACGCGGACGCAACAATGATTCGCGCAATCTTCGGATCGGTAATCTTACCAAGTGCGGCAGAATTCGCGCACGGGAAAAGGGAATCATACGAATTCCTATATGCCTACGACTTCAACGTTAGCGAGAAATCAACTGAGCAAAGCACGCCGTGAAGACATTGTCGGCATGGCGGGAACGACTGATCGATTTCTTTTTTCCAGCTGAGTCTGATACTTGGCTGGCGGTCTTAAGAATCGGTCTTGGTCTTCAGGTCGTACTTTATGCGCTATCCCTGCGAGACGATTGGAATTATCTCCTCGCAGGAACAGGCCATGGGCTGATTAGCCGAAATCTCGGAGAAGCAATTCTCTCTCTGGAAAGCCATTTGATTCCGAGACTGGGATGGTTCGTCGCTCTCGGGACGCAAGTTGACCTGCGCGAAGAGACAGTCCTTAGCGTTGCGTGGATTTGTTTACTCGCTTCCGGCTGCGGTCTTCTTATGGGACTCGCCTCTCGATTCGCAGCGATTCTGGCCTGGTTTCTTCACCTGTGCGCAGCCAAGAGCGGAGGGTTCGTCTCATACGGCATGGATAACTTTATGACCATCGGACTCTTTTATTTGATGTTATCGCCGTTGCCCGATCGATATTCGCTCGACTGGCGTCTGCGAAAATCGCAGGCGACAGATCCACAACCGCGAAGTCATCGTGGCTCGCGAAGCCGTTCGGAGTTACTCGGTTTCTGGCGTCGCGTGTTGCAGCTCCACCTGTGTCTGATCTATTTTTTTAGTGGCCTAACGAAATGCTTGGGCAGCGGGTGGTGGGATGGTTCGAATATGTGGCGGGCGCTGATCCGCCCGCCCTTTAATATTATTAATCCCGAGATACTTGCGGGGTGCAAATACCTGTTTCCGGTTGTAGGGGTATTTATTTGTGTATTGGAAATCGGATATCCATTTTTTGTTTGGAATAACAAGACTCGCAAGACTTGGCTGATGTGCATTTGTGCAATGCACGTCGGGATTGGACTCACGATGGGAATGTATCTGTTTGCACTCATCATGATCATCCTCAACGTGGCGGCGTTCGGCGCAGGCCTCATCCGAACGGAGCACGCGAGAATCAGTCTGCGGCCCCAAGAAGTTATCTCATAAATCGAGAAAACCTTTGGCCCCTCGCCGCGAGACCGCTTGTGCTTGCGCCACCCTTGTTTGCTCTCGACCAGTAGAAAAGTATTGTTAGGCTTCACAAAAGGGTGAATGCCCAACGTACGTCCGCCGAGAGTCAGCCGGATCTCCCGCTCGAGATCGCGCACCTCTTGTTAAT
>VBQB01000140.1 GCA_005887855.1 Verrucomicrobiota bacterium
GCCAGCGTGCGTGGAATGAATTAGGCACGACCTGACCTGAGCATGGCGGAGGAAACAGCCACAGCGCAGCAGATGGCAGACCGTGAAATGGTCGCGCGGATTGGCCGCGGAGATCAAAGCGCCTTCAGCGCGCTTTACGATCGGCTCAGTGGTCCGCTTTATTCTTTGGCGATGAACATGCTTGGAGACACCGCAGAGGCGCAGGACGCGCTGCAGGACGCTTTTCTGCAAATATGGTCACGTGCCGGAACCTACGATCCAGAACAGAGCAGCGTCTTTAGCTGGAGCGTGCTGCTGACTCGAAGCAAGGTGATCGATCGATTGCGGGCGCGCGGCCGGCGTTCGCGCGTTGTGGTCGGTTCTACTGACGATAAAGAGACTCGCACCGAGGCGGCCGATGCATCCACCATCGAGAGCGCAACGGATACCGCGGACAAAAATGATGAGGCAGCACATGTGCGATCTGTGTTGAACAATTTGCCCTCCGAGCAGCGAGAGGCAATCGAACTGGCTTTTTTTGGCGATCTCACGCATCACGAAATTGCGGCGCGGCTCGGGCAACCACTCGGCACGGTTAAAGCCCGAATCCGCCGCGGGCTTCTTAAATTAAGGCAACGACTTCACACCTGACTATGATTTCGGAGGAACAACAGGATCAGGCGGCGCTCTACGCGCTCGGGTTGCTCAACCCGGATGAGGACGCCGCGTTCGAATCGCAGTTAAGCGCGAGCGCTGAATTGCGCGATCTCGTTCGCGAACTGCGTGAGGCGACGGGCGACCTCGCACTAACCGCTCCATCGCGGCTCCCGCCCGCCTCATTGAAGCAACGCGTCATGCGTGACATCGGGATGGAACCTGAACGGTCCGCTCCAATACCGACACAACGCGCTTCGTTTGCCTGGATTCCGTGGGCCTTGGCAGCGATGCTGATGTTGCTTTGCGGTGTGCTCGCTCTCGATCGTGCGAGCCTGCGGCGCGAGCTCGCCGATGCACGCGCGGCCGACCCGCTGATGCAGACAATTTTTTTCACGCTCACTCCTTCTGAGTCTGCGCCCGTGGATGCCAAAGCGACGGTCGCGTGGCAACCTGGCCGTCAAAGCGGCGTGATTCGAATCACCAACCTGCCTGCGCCGCAGCCCGGCAGGGATTATCAGCTCTGGGCGGTCGATGCTGCGCACAAGGATCCTATTAGTGCAGGCGTCATTCGCGTGGACAAGAACGGCGTCGCACAAATTCGCTTCAAGCCAGTTGACACGGCGCAGCAGGTGAAAGCTTTTGCGATCAGCTTGGAGCGCGAAGGCGGAGCCCCCAAGAAAGAGGGGCCGATCCTGCTCGTCGGAACTGCCTGACTGTTCGTCCATCGATAGAGATGGTCCCGCGGGATCTGCTCGATGGGATAAACTGTAGAGTCACGCTTGTGTCAGGCGGGAAGCCGCGCTGCCCGCAACGTTTTGGCTGCAGAAAATAATTATCTGCGCCACCTAAAAATTCTTCGGACGCGGTGCATCCATCCGTCAGTTTTCAGCGTAACGCTTGCCAGACAAAAATGAAGACTGGCGAACAAGCAACCGAAGGGCGCACCTGGAAGCGCCCCGACAAATTTTTGGTTTCAATTCCGCTCGTCCTGCTCGTCGCCTGTTTGCTAATCGTTTCCCAGCGGCCAAAGAGCAAGAGTCAGGCGAACAAGACCGTCGAGCCTCCCGCAGTTTCCATTGACCCGCTGGCTGTCGTATTGACGCCTCAGACAGGCGACAGCCGGACTGACAGGGAAATTTGCCGCCTCCAGCAGCAGATTCGCGACGGCAGGAATTCTGAACTCGGACTCGAACAGCTCGGCTGGGCGTTCGTGGCCAAGGCGCGTGAAAGTTTCGACCCGGGTTTTTACAAGCTCGCTGAGCAATGCGCGCTCTGCATCGAGAAACGCAATCCGCAAAGCCAGGAAGCGATGATGCTGTTGCGCGGGCATGTACTGCAGAACCTGCATCGCTTCAAAGAGTCCGAAACGCTGGCGCGACGGCTGGTCGAGCAGCGAGGGCTTGGCTTTGACTACGGTCTTCTGGGCGACGCTTTGATGGAGCAAGGCAGGTTGAACGACGCGGTTGAGGCGTATCAGCAGATGATGAATTTGAAGCCCGACCTGCACGCTTACGCGCGTGCAGCGCATATGCGGTGGCTCAAAGGCGATCTCACCGGTGCCATCGAAGCGATGCAACTAGCCGTCGCCGCCGGTAGCCCGCAGGAGGCGGAATCCACCGCCTGGGTCAACACCCGGCTGGCTTTTTATCAGTTCCAAGCCGGAGATAACGAAGCGGCCCGGCGGACCGACGATATCGCCCTGAGCTATCAACAGAATTATGCCCCCGCCCTGCTGCTGCGCGGACGCATGAAATTGAGCGAAGGAGAAATCGATGACGCAATCGTGCAACTCCACAGCGCCACGCAACTCAACCCGCTGCCGGAATATCAATGGGCCTTGGCCGAAGCTTTGCGCGATGCGGGACGTAAAAGCGAAGCCCTGAATGTTGAACAACTACTCAAGCAAACCGGCGCGGCCAATGATCCCCGGACGTACGCGCTTTACCTTGCAACGCGCGGCCAATTGGCTGAAACGGCGGTGCAACTGGCTGAGAACGAACTCAAGGAACGCGCAGACGTTTTTACCCACGATGCTCTGGCGTGGTCGCTCGCGGCGGCAGGCCGCGTTGACGAAGCCTTGCCGCATCTCGAACAGGCGTTTGTCGAGGGCACGCACGATGCGCGACTCTTTTTCCATGCCGCGGTGATTCACGCAAGAGCGGGTCACAAGGAAGAAGCCTCGCGCTTCTTCGACCAGGCGACTGACCTCATGCACCTGCTCCTTCCTTCTGAGCGTGAGCAGTTGCAACTCGTCGCCGCCGCGGTCGGCAACGACCTGACCGGACGAATCCGGCCCGGCAATGGGCACGACTGGATTCAACAGAACCGGCAACTGATCGCCGGGAGCAGAACAAACAAATAAATGAAAGGACATAACCCATGAAAAAACAACGACCCAGCCTGCAGTTCGCTGCTGTCATCTTGCTGGCCACATGCGTGGTCACGCCGGCCTTCGCCTCCAGTCACCAGGACGCGCCCCTGGTTGTGCTCGACCCGGCGGCCAACACTACGGACGTCTACGCGTTCGTTGATCAAGAAGCCGGCGAGAAAAGCCTTGTCGTCGCACTTGGCGTCTACCCGTTTGAGGAGCCGGGCATCGGACCGAACAAGCATAATTTCGATGACACCGTGCTTTATGAAATCCACGTCGCTCTCGGGGCAGACGTGGCCGCCGGGCACGCCACGATTAGTTACCAATTCAATTTCACCAGCCGGACCAAGAATCCAAACACGACATTGTATAACTATACTGGAGTGATTGAGCATGTGGATGACGCGGCGCAAAACTTCGTGCAGTCCTATACGGTCACGAAGGTAGACCACCGCGGAGGCCACGATCACAGCACCGTGCTCGGATCCGGCGTGGTGCCGCCGAACAACCAAGGCTTCGTGACGCCATTCTACAATCAGGACGACAACGGAGAAAATCCCGCCAGGGAAGGCGTTGCCGCCATGGCAAAACTGGATCGTTATACCACGGAAGCAATCAAGCAACTCAACCACGGCTACGTCTCTTTCGCCGGTCAACGCGACGACGGATTCTACGCAGATATCCGTGCCATCTTCGATCTGTTGCAACTCAAAAATCCGGGCAAGGACAACCAGGGCGGATTCAATCTGCACCTGATGGCGTTGGAAATTCCAATCACCGAACTGGGCGGCGACCAACAGATCGTTGGTGTGTATGCCACGACCAGTCGCCGGCAAATCCGGATTTTCCGCGAGGACGGCAACCAGAACGTGGGAAAATGGGTGCAGGTCGCGCGCCAAGGCAATCCGCTGTTTAACGAAGGTCTGGTCGCGATTGCTGACAAGGACCGTTACAGTCGCTCGAGTCCAACGGAGGATGGCATGTTATTCCGCAAATACGCGGAAACTCCGGAACTCGCCGCGTTAATCAACACGATCCTGCTCGGAGGTAGCAGGCCTGAGATCACGCACGACCGCACGGATATCGCAGCGATCTACATTCCCGACCTGATCAAAGTCGATCTCTCCACCCGCAAGGTGCGCTTCGCGGGCGGCGGCGCGAATGATCCGACCAATCCAGATGATCCGGGTTACTCGCGATTGAGCATCTTCGGCGGCGACGTGTTGAAGAGCAAAATCCAAGACCCCTTCGGCAACGGCGGCTTCATTCCCGGCGGCTGGCCAAACGGCCGGCGCTTCGGCGACGATGTGACGGACATTGCCATCGACGCGCTGTTGAGCGACCTGCGCGTGTCGCCGCCCGTGATTAACCTGTTTCCTCCGGGCGACGGCGTGGATCACAACGATCAGGCGTTCAACAAAGTGTTCCCCTATGAGTCCACGCCGCAGAACGGGCGCATTCACGGGCATCACGGGCTGCCGCCGGAATAGTTATCGGCGGGACGGGCAAGGCAGCGGGCCGCACTAATCACGGCCCGCTGCCTCCTTGCAGTGGCATAACGCATCTTAGCGGAATGAGAAAGGCATAGTGAGCACGGCCACAAAAGTCGTCCGAGCCATCAGCTTTCTTTTCGCTTACGGTTGCCTATTCAGCACCGCTTTCGGTCACGATCCCGGACTCAGTTCGGCTTCCTTGCGGGTGAGCGGCGAAACCGTCACCGCGCGCCTTATCTTCGCTCGAGCCGACATCGAACGCCTCATTCCGCTCGACGCCGATGATGACGGCACGGTAATGCCGGAAGAATTCCAGTCCGCGCGAACCAAACTCGAAACTCTCGCGACGAACGCGCTCAAGCTCGCGATGGATAACCAGCCCCTTTCGGCCAAAACTTCCGTCGTCCAAATCGAGATCGGCGACGGCGTGTGTTTTGATTTGAGTTACATCGCTCGCGGCACTCGCCTCAGCGTTTCCTCTGAACTGATCTCCAGCCTGGCGCGCGGGCACCGCCAATATCTCACCGTTCACGACGAGCAAAACCGTCCGCTCAGCGAACGAATGCTCGACGCCACGCATTATCGCTTTGAATTAAAGTTGCCGGCATCGGCGGCGAAACCGGAAACGGCGCATCCGTTTCGCCAGTTTGTAAATCTTGGCGTCGAACACATCGTCACCGGCTACGATCACCTCGCGTTTCTCCTCGGCCTGTTGCTGGTCGGCGGCTCTTTTCGCTCGGCACTGAAAATCATCACCTCGTTTACTCTGGCTCACTCGCTCACCCTGGCGCTGGCAACGTTTAATCTGATACGCCTTTCCCCCACCATCCTCGAGCCGCTCATCGCCGCATCAATCATCTACGTCGGCGTCGAAAATATTCTTCGCAGCACCATGGACAAACGATGGCTGCTCACGTTTGGCTTCGGTTTGATTCACGGCTGCGGCTTCGCGTCAGCGCTGAAAGAAGCCGGTGTGGGCGCGGACGGTGGCGGTATCGCGTTGCCGCTGTTCTCGTTCAACCTTGGCGTCGAGTTCGGCCAGGTAGCGATTGCCGCGCTGGTGCTGCCGCTGATTTGGAAATTCCGGTCGAGGCCGGTCTTCATCGCGCGTTGGGCACCGACGTGTTCAGCGGTCGTTGTGCTGCTTGGCGGTTTTTGGTTCGTGCAGCGAGTCTGGATGAATCTGTAGCGGCGATCTCCAACGGTCGTTCTTTAAGCATTGGCGGCTCCTGCGCTGTCAGCTCCTTCTTCGTTGCGAAACAGGCGGACGCACGATTAAGTTCGCGCGCATGAGCACCTATCCAAAAAGCCCGAAAGAGATGACGAACAGAATGATGTATTTCCCGCGGATGCTGGACAAGATTCGACTGCACGCGCGCGGCGAACTCCACGAAGATTATCACAAGAACCTCGGCGCCTCCAAGGCTGCCGACGGCGCATGCTGCAACTTTCTGCGAGTGAACTATGCCGATCTTCGCGAACGCGTACTTCAAGGCGGGGCCGATGAGGAGATTTTGGAGTGGTGTTTCGAAAAGGGGCGAAGACTGAATGAGGGCGACCTCGTGATTTGGAACTGCTTCGCCTCGAAGCTAGGTTGGAACGATTTCGCGACGCCAATGCTAGAACGGCAAAAACAGAAGTACGGCATCGCCGATCGCACCGATATCGTCACAATCCCAGACTTGATCGATTTCGACGAAGGTCGAAAAAGCTAGACTCGGTTCGACGCAATTGCGCGGTGGCTGTTTTCCTGACACGGTGGTGCGTGTTTGGATATCGTCTTTGTTTAGCTTTCGTCTGCGGGGTGCTAGCGACGCAATTCGCGCAGGCCCAACAATCGTCACCAACTGTGCCTCCACAATCTTCGCCTTCGCCAACGCCGATTATCTTCTCGCCACAAACGCTGGCCGATTTGAAACGGTTGCAGCAAGCGGCGTTGAGTAGCGATTACGCATACAAGGAGGTTGCGCATCTCGCGAATCACATCGGACCGCGCTTGAGCGGATCGGCGCAGGCGGCAAAATCGGTTGCCTACGTCGCGAGTGAATTGAAGGCCATCGGCTGCGAAGTGCAGTTAGAAAAAGTAATGGTG
>VBQB01000141.1 GCA_005887855.1 Verrucomicrobiota bacterium
CGTGACCTACATAGTCGATCGAAATGTTAATTACACCAATGTCTGCAACGTTTACTGCAAGTTCTGCGCGTTTTATCGAACGGAGAAGGATCAAGATCACTACGTGCTTTCCTTCGAGCAGATCGATCAAAAACTCGACGAACTTTCGGCTGCGGGCGGCGTTCAAATCCTGATGCAGGGCGGGCATCATCCGAAGTTGCCGTTCCAATGGTATCTGGATCTCTTACAGCACATCCGGGAAAGGTATCCCCACATCAATGTTCATGGATTCAGCCCACCTGAATTTCAGCATTTTGCCGAAACTTTCCGGCTGCCCCTGCGCGAAGTGATTTCCGAATTCAAAAGCGCTGGGCTCGGCTCAATTCCCGGCGGCGGCGGCGAAATTCTGGTTGATCGCGTGCGCGCGAAAATTTCACCGCTGAAAATTAACAGCGATCAATGGCTGGAAGTGATGCAGGTCGCGCACGAGCTCGGATTGAAATCGAGCGCGACGATGATGTTTGGCCACGTCGAGACGATTGAAGATCGGATCGAGCATTTGCAGCGGATTCGTAACCAGCAGGATCGCAGCGGCGGATTCACCGCCTTCATCTGCTGGACGTTCCAACCGCAGCACACGGTTCTCAAGGTGAAGCATCCTACGGGGGTGGCGGAGTATCTGCGGACGCAAGCGCTCGCTCGAATCTTTTTGGATAACGTCGAAAATGTTCAAAGCTCGTGGGTGACGCAAGGGCCGGGCATTGGGCAGGTCGCACTCAAATATGGCGCGAATGACTTCGGATCGGTGATGATGGAGGAAAATGTCGTGAGCAGCGCCGGAACAACATTTCGATTAAACGCCGCAGAAATTGAGTCGCTCATTCGCGACGCCGGTTACGAACCGCGCCGGCGGAATAATTGGTACGAGCTTCTAAACTAAGAACTACGGGGGAGTTGTCTATGGACAAACCAGCTGCTTCCGCGGAAAATCTCGCCTTGACGATTGTCCACTTCTTCCCCATATAGCCGCCTGTCCCGCGTGGGTTCGTTGCGCGGGACCGCGCTTCTTAACTTATGAGACATTATTCCGGATGGATGCGCCTCTCGCCGTTTGCAATTTCGCTCGCATTCATCTGTGCACTGCTTGGCATGGTACCGGCTAGAGCACAGGGTCCTCCAATCGTCCGGTCAATCGACGTTCAATACACCGGCCCAGGGACGGTGAGCAAGGAGCGGATTCTCGCGCAAATTCGGACCAAAGTGGGTCAACCGTACTCCGATCTGGTGGTCCAGCAGGATATTGAGAACCTCTATAAGACCGGCACTGTTTTGAACGTTCGCATCTTCGCTCAGCCGCAAGGGGAGGGCGGTGTGAAAGTGATCGTGGCGGTGCAAACTCGCTCGGTCGTGCGTGAGATCGTAATTGATGGCGCCGAGCGTCTCAAGGCGAAAAGGCTCCGCAAAGAAATCAAAGTGAAGCTCAACCAGCCGGTGAACGAAGAACAGTTGGAGCAAGCACGCCAAAAAATCATCGAAGTTTACCAAGGGCGTGGCTTTAACGACGTCAGCGTTCAATTTCGCGTCGAGCCAATTGACGAGAAGCGCGGAACTTCGCGCGTGGTTTTCACTGTCAACGAAGGAGTGAAAGGAGCAATCCGCCGAATCGCTTTCGAGGGGAATGAGCACTTCAGCGAAAAAGTGTTGCGCAAACAGATGAAAACGCGGGGCAAAACCCTCATTTCGTTCGTCGATAAATCGGGCCGGCTAGACGAAACACAGTTGCAACAGGATCTGGACAAGCTTCGCGAGTGGTATCAGAACCACGGTTACATCGACGTGGAGATTAAGGATGTGCGCAAGGAACACAGCGGGAATGGTCCGATTATTATCACAATTGTGATCGCGGAAGGCCCCCAATATCACGTGGGCAAGATTGCAGTTTCGGGAGAGAAGGCAGCGACGGAAGCAAACATCCGCGCTTTGTTAAAGATGAAAGAAGGCAGCGTCTATTCGCCAAAAGCGCTGCACGACGATGCGAAGGCGATTGCCGACGCCTATGGTAGCGGCGGTTATGTCGATCTCGTGGTTTTACCGGAAGGTACGCCCGCCGGTCCTGCTCGTATCGATGTGCACTATAAAATAGAGGAAGGCGACCGTTCGTTTCTGCAACGAGTCAACATTGCTGGTAACACGCGCACGAAGGATAAGGTCATCCGCCGCGAAGTTCTCCTCGCTCCGGGCGATGTTTTTAACACGGTTCGCGTGGACACGACCAAAAAACGCCTTGAGAACTTGGGTTACTTTTCAAAAGTCGAAACATATCCGGAAGATACAGAGATCGCCGGGCGTAAAGATCTTGACATCCTGGTGCAAGAGAAGCGCACCGGTTCGCTTACCTTCGGGGGAGGGTTCAGCACGATCGATCAGCTGGTTGGGTTCGCGGAACTGACGCAAGGCAATTTCGATTTGATGAACTGGCCGGCCTTTACGGGGGCGGGCCAAAAGTTCCGGTTGCGCCTGCAGTATGGCACACAGCGAAAGGACTTCGTTTTGTCGTTGACGGAGCCCTATTTCCTCGATCGGCGATTGTCGCTGGGCGGCCAGCTTTTTTTCTCCGAGGCAACCTACTTGAGTACGGTATATGACCAGCGCAATTACGGATTCGCAATCGAATTACGCAAACCGATCAACGCCTATATGTACGCGACCTTGGGCTATCGCCTTCAAGACGTCGATATTTTCAATGTGGACCCAAGCGCATCCGTGGAGATCCAATCGCAAGAAGGTTCGTTTGTCGAAAGCGAGATTCTCACCAGTCTTGTGTTTGATCGCCGTGACAATCCCTTGCTCAGCCGCCGCGGGCAGCGCGTAACTCTTTCACCCTATATTGCGGGAGGTTTTCTCGGCGGCGATGTACAGATCTATGGGTTTGACGTCGAGGGATCTCAATATTTCCGTTTTCGGTGGGACACGATCCTGCTGTTCAACGTCGAAGTCGCGACCGTTAACACATGGGGGAGCGGCGATCAGGTTCCAATTTACGATCGACTCTATCTTGGCGGCTCAAACAATCTGCGCGGATTTCCGTTCCGCGAAGTCGGCCCGCAAGATGACCAGGGCCAGCCGATCGGCGGCAACTCAATGGCGCGCGCGACGGTGGAATTTACTTTTCCGATCATCGAAAAAGCGCGTGGTGCAATCTTTTATGATACGGGTTTCGTCAATAGTGAGGCCTGGTCTTTTGGCTTCAATCATATCGCTTCCGACATCGGCGTCGGAATTCGACTTGATCTGCCGATTGGTCCGCTACGCCTTGACTATGGATACCCCATCCAACGCGATGGGTACAATGGCGGCGGGCATTTCAATTTCAACGTCGGTTATCAATTTTGAACGAATCTAATTAGTTGCAGTCTAACGCGGTTCCAACCACCGTTATCTCTTCTTATGAAAAAGTTTGTCTCTACAATCCTGGCTTTTGCTTTCGTGTTTCCGATCGCGGCTTTTGCCCAGGGCACACTCAAAGTCGGCACTGTCGACATGCAACGGGCGTTCAAGGAATACAGCAAGACTAAGGACGCGGAAGCGAAAATCAATGATGCCAAAAACGCGGCCAAGAAGGAGTATGACGATCGCGCGGAGTCTTATAAGAAGGCGCTCGATGAAATCAACAATCTAAACAAGCAGCTCGATGCTCCAGCCCTAAGTGCCGACGCCAAAACGCAAAAGGCAAAGGAGCGCGACGACAAAATTGCCAACATCAAGAATATGGAACGGGAAATCAACGAGTTCCGTCAAACCCGCGAACGGCAGTTGCAGGAACAGGCGATGCGCATGCGAGAGGGTATTGTGAAGGAGATCACCGATATAGTGATGGAAAAGGTGAAAACCAACAATATGGACCTGGTGTTTGACAAATCCGGCATGAGCCTCAATGGCGTCCCGGTTTTAATGTACTCACACGGCAATGTCGATTTCACCAATGACATTATCGCCGTTCTCAACAAGCCCGGCCGCGCCACCTCAAGCGAGAAAATTTCGACGAGCCCATCCGCGACTCCGGCAAGAGCTTCGAAACCGTAGTTTTAGTTTCGACTATCCAAGAATGCACGCGGGCTAAAACTCGCGCGTGTTTTTCGTCCAGGTGAAAAGCAGGCGCGCACTTCACCAGGCATCGATTTGTGAACAGTTGCAAGCTGTGCGCGCTTGCGCTCCGTTTCCACGACGGATGGCACATCGAACTGTATTTTGGACCAGACAGTCGGTTGCGATCCTTCTGCTTCTTGCTTCTGGTCTCACCTCGTTTGCGGGTAACTGGCAGGCAACACTTACAAAAGATCCGCCCGGAAATTTTCCGGAGCTTCGGCCTCTCCGTGCAGCGTATCGGTTTGGCTGGTCTGGATTTACGGCTGCGACCGGAGATGTCCATTTTACAAAATCGTCTGAAGGTAGGTTTCAGCTCGAGGGAACGGGCCGGACGATCGGCTTCGTCCGCGCCTTATGGAAACTGGACGTAAATTATCATGCGCTCGCCAATGTGGAAACGTTGCGACCAATCGAAACCCATCAAACAGAGAGCTATCGATCCAAGGAAATTACGACTCACCTCACTTTCACAAATAATGGTGTTATCCGCGCGCGGACAGAAGGCCAAGGCAGCTCTGCCGCAACAAAGACCCGCGAATCTAGCTTTCCCAATCTTTTCGATTTGCACTCGGCCCTGCTTTATTTGCGTAGTCAGCCGCTCAGGGATCGCAGCGTTTACCGCGTCGTCGTTTACCCCGCTACCTCCGCTTATCTTGCTACCATCACCGTGGTCGGCCGGGAAAAAGTCTCAGTGCACGCCGGCAGTTACAACGCGATAAAAGTCGATTTGCAGCTTAACAGGATCGGCAAGAAGCTTGATTTACAGCCACACCGGAAATTCCGGCGCGCCACAATCTGGGTTTCGGACGATAGCGATCGAATTTTGCTTCGCATCGAAGCACAGGTTTTTGTCGGTACTGTTTTCGCCGAACTGCAGTCGGTGCGCTTCGACAACCCAAAATCATAGCGCAATCAAGCTTTCAGCAGGTGCTTGTCTCACGCGAGCAGGGTCAGAAGCGTAATTACAATCCCGCGAACGATTCCAAGCTCGGCATCTAATCTGGAATCCACTCGCCACGCACCGGTGGCTCACGGCCAGGAGGCACACGCTGCCGGTAGGGATTGAAGATTGGCGCGCGTGCCCTTGGCAGCAACTCGAGTGCGGTAAGCGTCTCCAAATCGAACCGGCCTGTTACCGGAAGTCCTGTTCGCGCTTGATACGCACGCAACGAAAGTTCCATGGCCGGACCGTAGATTCCGTCGATCTCGCCGCGATATAGACCACGACGCGCCAGCGCAATCTGTGCGGAGACCATAAGATTGCGTTGCACACCTAGTGGGGCGGTTTCGTACGGTGTTCCAGCAAAGAACCCCCTTCCTGAAGGCCCAGGCGTGATGGGCATTGATGGATACAGTTGTCGATCTTGGGGCGCGTTGCCGAAAGGCTGAGCTGGAGCCGGGGCCACGTCCGCCGTTTCGCCGGAAGATTCATCGCCCTGCTGAAAAGGACTGGGAGTGGGGGAAGGCGCAGCCTTTGCAACCGGCTGTGCCGACGCGGAAGAACCAATTCCAAGTGAACGAAGCGTTTCACTATTGAGCTCACCGTTAATCTGGAGTCCGTTGCGAATTTGAAAGCGGCGAATCGCTGCCGTTAGATTTGCATTCTTCTCGCCGGTGATCTCGCCGTAATAGAACCCCTGATCTTTCAGGGCTTGTTGCACGCTTTCTATCATTTGGTCTGCCCGAACGAGCACAATCGATCCGAGAAAAATTAGCGCGATCGCTGTAGCCTTCATTTCGATTCCATTTTTTGACGCCACTAGTTTTTGCTTATTCAGCGCTTTCCTCGTGCAGTCACCGCCAGCGTTGCCTGACGCTGTTTTGTGGCATCGCGATAACGTAAAATTCCTTCGCTGATGGCTGCGGCAATTTGCTCGCGATAGTCGTCACTCGCCAGTTTGGAAATGTCATCCGTGTTGGTGAGAAATCCTCCCTCGATCAAGACAGCGGGAGACATCACATTTGCGATCACGAAAAACTGGTCGGGCTTTACCCCGCGATCAGGTGCTTTGGTGCGCGCAACCAGAGCTTCCTGAATGAATCCGGCAAGGCTTTGACTTTCCGCATTCGGCGATTCGGAAAGCGCGTGCCACAGAAAAGGTAGCCACGTAGCCCCCAATGATCCGGGAGTGATTTGATGCGCAGCATAATACGTTTCCACCCCGCTCGAAAACGGCCGGTTGTCTTCGTTAAAGTGAATGCTGACAAAAATACAATCACTCACGCGATTGGCGAATGTGGCCCGATCCGCCAACGAAACGTAACTGTCACCCACGCGGGTCATCACGGTCGCGATCCCCTCCGATTGCAACAATCGATCGACCCGCTTCGCGACGTCTAGCGTCAGATCCTTTTCAAGCATGCCGCCGCACATGGCGCCTGAATCCTGCCCACCATGACCGGGATCGAGAACCACCACCGCGAATGGACCTGGCCCCGCCGACGGTCGCGCCATTGTCGATTGTGCGAGCCTCGGCTTCGACGTCCGTT
>VBQB01000142.1 GCA_005887855.1 Verrucomicrobiota bacterium
TTCGTTTCACCCGGAAATCCGCGAGTTCCGAAATATGCACGAGCCCGTCTCTGCCAGGAAAAACCTCCACAAATGCGCCAAATTCTTTCACCGAAACGACACGGCCCTGGTAAGTCTGGCCAATCTCGATTTCCCGCGTCATGCCGCCGATGATTTCTTTAGCCCGCGCCATACTCTCGCCGCTGGTCGCGTAGATGTGTACCGAGCCATCGTCCTCGATGTTAATTTCGGCGCCAGTCTCCGCGACGATGCCCTTGATGGTCTTGCCGCCGGGCCCGATGAGCGCGCCAATTTTCTCTGGATTGATTTTGATCGTTTCAATGCGCGGCGCGTACTTCGATAGTTCTGACCGGGGCTTGTCGAGGGAGCTGCGCATTAGTTCGAGAATTTTCGTGCGGGCTTCTTTCGCGCGCTGAATCGCTTCAGCCATGATCTTGTGGCTGACACCGGGAAGTTTGAGGTCGAGCTGGAAACCGGTGACGCCGTTATCGGTGCCGCACAGCTTGAAATCCATGTCCCCGAAATGGTCCTCGGAGCCGATAATATCGGTAAGGAGCTCGTAACGTTTCAATTGTCGGTCTTCACCATGTTCGGTGACGAGCCCGACAGAAATTCCCGCGACCATGCCCTTAATCGGAACGCCAGCGTCCATGAGCGAAAGCATTCCACCACACACGCTGGCCATTGATGTCGAACCATTGGATTCCATAATCTCGCTGGAGATGCGAATGGCGTAACGAAAATCGTTTTCACTGGGCACAATCGGCTCGAGCGAGCGTTCGGCCAGCGCGCCGTGACCGATCTCGCGCCGGCTCGCCCCGCCGGTGCGGCCCGTTTCTCCGACGCTGAACGGCGGAAAGTTGTAATGCAAAATGAACCGCTTCGATTGTTCGCCCCCGCCGTACGCATCGATCATTTGCGCTTCTTCGATCGGTGCGAGCGTGGCGAGGGCAAGCGCCTGTGTCTCGCCGCGCTGGAAAATCGCCGAACCGTGTGCACGCGGCAGGACGCCGACCTCGCATGTAATCGGACGAAGATCTTGATAGCTGCGACCGTCCATGCGCTTCTGTTTTTCGAGAATACTTTTACGAAACGCTTTCTTCTGCACGTAATCGAACGCCTGCACCATGGCGAACTTGTCGGCTTCGGGATGCTTTTCCGAGATCGACGCCTTCACTTCTTCGCGTAGCGCATCGATTGCTTTTGCGCGCCCGACCTTGCCTTCGGTGTAAAGCGCAGCTTCAATCCGATCGCCCGCGACTCGATAAGCGATCTCAAGCAGGTCCTGATTCACCTGGAGTAATGGCATTTCACGCTTCGGCTTGCCCACTCTTGCGGCAAGCTCTTTTTGAATCCGGATCATTTCTCGCGCAGGTCCATGCGCAAACTCAAGCGCCTTGACGAAATCAGCTTCGGGAACTTCCTTGGCCGCACCTTCGATCATGATGACGTCGTTTTCCGTGCCTACATAAATCAGATCGAGATCGCTCTGTTCGCGCTCGGCATGCGTCGGGTTGGCGACGAACTGCCCCTTGAGCCGACCGACCCGAACCGCGCCGATTGGTCCGGCGAATGGAATATCGGAAACGCAAAGCGCCGCCGACGCCCCGTTGAGCGCCAAAATGTCGGGATCGTTTTCGCCGTCCGCGCTAAGGAGCAAGCTGATCACCTGCGTGTCGTAAAAATAACCATGCGGAAAAAGTGGCCGGAGCGGCCGATCGATCATTCGCGAAGTGAGCGTTTCCTTTTCCGTCGGCCGTCCTTCGCGCTTGAAATAGCCGCCCGGAAATTTCCCCGCCGCGGCCGCTTTTTCACGATAATCGACCGTGAGCGGGAAATAATCCTGGCCTTCCTTGATAATGGTGGCTGAGACGGCGCTAGCCATTACCATGGTGTCGCCGCATGAGACGACGACCGCGCCATCAGCGAGCCTGGCGATTTTGCCGGTTTCGATAGAGATTTGAGTAGCCCCAATTTGGGCCGTGACCTTTTGTTGCATTTTACTTTCCTGGATGTGCGAGTTCCAGGCCGGTCACCCTGACTGTAGGTTTTAACCCCGAAAGCTTTCGGGACTAAAACCTAAAATCCAAGGTGGTTCGCTCGACCTGAACTGCTGATTCTGTTGTGTTTCTAATTTAACTCTGACTTCGAGCGGGCAAACAATTGAACGCGGACTCCCTCAAAGATCGACGCGGTTATTTGCGCAGGTTCAGCTTCTCGATCAACCTTTTATAGCGATCGGCTTGCGACCTGTTCAAATAATCAAGTAAACTCCGGCGCTGCGCGACCATCTTGAGAAGGCCGCGGCGCGAGGAATGATCTTTGGCGTTGCTCTTGAGGTGTTCGGTCAAATGCTCGATCCGGCGCGTGAGAAGTGCGACCTGCACATCCGCGCTGCCCGTATCTTTTTCATGCAGTTGGAACTCCTTAAAGCTCAACGTTTGCGTGCTCTCTGCCATTACGAAGTGCCTACTCTAAATGAAGAACGCGCTTTAGCAACTACCATTGGCTCCGTTCGGCGCTGGCACGACCGATATCGGGAATGGCTCTGTTACGGGCAACAGGCAACAAGCCACGCGGCGCCGCTAACGCGGCGCCGTGCCGATCTTAAACCGATGGATGTTGCCGATTTGAGCCTTGGCGGCTTACGGACGGCTACGGCCCTGGCTCGTGGCCCGAGAATTTCGTTGTTCTTCGAAACCAGTGCCCCGTCCACGACCCATCGCTGGGCCTTCCTGGCTCTTGTCAGAAGCGGTAGCGTTCTTGCTTTGAATATTCAGCGCTGCCTGTTCTGCCTGGCGCGCCTTGCTCACGATTTGGCCAAGGTTCAGGCCGAGATCGTTCGCAATTTTGCCCCAGCCGCCTTGACCAGCTTTGAACATTGCCAAGACTTCGCTAACGTTTTTGCCAGATTCGGACGCCACCAAGTTTGCAATCAGCAGGTCTCCATAACCGAGCCCGTTTGCTGACTGCTCCGTTTGGAGCGTAGTCACCGGAACGCCGGTCTCGCTGGAAATCGCCATCAAGACGCGGGTGCGTCCATCCTTTGTTTGTGCCCGAGTGTTGATATCGACGGTCGTTCTCTTGAGCTCCGCTGTCATGTCCGTGCGCGAAACAGCGGCGCCGATCACCAAGAAGAATGCCGCAATGATTAAGCTTAATCTTTTCATATAAGAAGATTCGATTTCGACAGGAACGACGGTTCCCTCTGCTCCCGCTTCTCCAGCCAACGGCATTCTGGTGTAGTGGCGGCTGTCCTCAACCGCGATTACTTAGATCTGCGCGTGGGAAGGCGCGCCTCGACACGTCACGCGGCACGCTTTTCGCGTTTGCCATCGTACCAGACATCGAGTTTGTCACGCGAGCGGGCGGCGGTCGGCCCGCCAATAACGATCCAGAATGACCGGACGAGAACTTGCCGCGCCGAATACATGCGCAATTTTCGCCCAGATGTCAGGATCGGTTCGCGCAGTACTTTGAAGCGCCCAAGTTTTCTCAGGGCGAGACTAAAATAAACTTCTTCGCCGATAAAATACTGCTCATCAAAGCCGCCAATCGCATCGAAATTGCGTCGTGTTGTGAAAAGAAATGCGCCCGCGCCCAGATTAAGCCCGAAATAAACGGTGCAAAAAACGCGCACGAAGATACGGCCCCATAGCGGAATGACTCCATCCGTCACGACTCGCGCACTGCCGCCCGCGTAACCAGCTTCGAGAGCAGTGATGCCTTCGACAATATGCGTCCGGTTAATCCGCGTATCGGCATCCACGAAAAACAAGTAGTCCCCCCGCGCAGCGCGTGCCCCGGCGTTACGTGACGCCGCGATTTGGCGTCGATTGATCGATATGATGCGGGCACCTGCCATCGCAGCAATTTGGGCGGTCGCATCCGCCGATGCATCATCAACCACGATGATTTCATACGGCTGAGTCGCGCCGGATGCCGCCGTCCGAATCGCCTCGATTGTCGATGAAAGCTCCAGCTCTTCATTGTAGGCGGGAACGATAAAGGAAATCATTTCTTCTTCGGCTTGGGATCCACCGGTGTCGGCGACTCGAATGCGATCTCAACTTCGTAACCGTCTGGATCCTTGAAAAACAAATAAGGTTCGCCGGGACAAAACTCACCCTTGTCCAAGATTTTTCCGCCCGCTTCCTTCACAGCTCTTACCGTAGCATCGATCTCTTTGGGATTGACCAGACGAAAACCGAAATGCGCAATGCCGCCCGGTTTCCCGATCCGCGGCGCGCTTTCATCGAATACAATGATGTCGCGCGCGCCGGGCGTTTGCGCCTGGATCCATCCGTTCTGATCGTACACTTTGATCACACCGAAGATTTTCCGGTAAAACTCGAACGATCGTTTCGCGCTCTTTACCGCCAGGGCGATGTGGGTGACGCCATACGTCTTGATCATACAAGCAATTGTAGGGCGTTTCCGTGAAACGCCGAACGGATTAATTGGCGTCTGACACAGACGCCCTACAAGCGGAAATTCAATGCGTTGCTTGACTTCCACCGTGAAAGATCGACACAGCGAAATGCTAGCGCGGGTCTTTGTGCCTCTTATGGCGTTGTTGTCCGCCGCGCTTCTCGCGGGTTGCGCAAATCAAAAACAGGTTCAGCAGTCCGATTCCTCATCGGTCATTCGAGAGCCGGAAAATTCGCACGAAGTTCACGGGGAAGTCGGTGTGATGTACGGCGCCAGTGCCAGATAGCAAGGAGGGCGTCTTCCAAACCGCCCTTTTCGGCGGACTGGAGACCTCCGCTCCTTGAGCTCGGGCGCGGATGCTGAATCGCCCGTTACAAAATCAGATTCAAATCACCGAATTCGTGCCAAAGATAACGGTGCGCGATCGCTTCTCGATACGCGGCGTGAATTTGTTCTGCTGGCACGAACGCGCTGAGTAAATCCAGATGGCTGGCTTCCGGCTCATGCAAACCGGTGAGCAAGCCGTTCACAGATCGCAACCGATGTTGATGGCCGATCTTTAAACGGGTGTAACCGTGCGCCTCAGTTACGCTCCCGTTTTCACTCGCAGCTGATTCCAGCGCGCGCACGACGGTTGTGCCCACGGCAATGCGACCGCCGTTTTCCCGCGCCTGATTGATTTTCCCCGCGGTGGTTCGACTTACAAAATATTCCTCCTCCGACGCGGGATGCTGACGATCGAGCTCATCGTCCATGTAACTTGAAAGACCAGCGTGCAGGACAACGTAAGCGCTGTCGATGCCCCGACGTTTGAGATCGAGCAGCAATTTCCAGGTAAATGCGCGACCGGCCGACGGCATTTCGGCCGACCCGGGCTCGGTCGCGTAAACAGTTTGGTAGTAATCGAGGTCCCACGGCGCCGAGACGTACTCGTAACGGATCGGCTTCCCCAGCCGGTAGATCAGATCGACAAGTTCCGTGCCGGAAATCGAGAAGCGCAATTGCCAGAGCCGCGGAATGTTTGCGTCGCGCTCCAGGACCGTCGCAGCCAGCCCTTCCGCAAATTCAATCTGCATTCCGGCGCGCAAACCGCAGCCGAAAGGATCGCCCTGCTCGCAAAGAAGAAGCGCGAGCCATGACCCGTCGGGCAAACGTTCCGCCAGACGAACTTCCATGCACGGGCCATGCGCCGCGCTGCATTCGCACCCGCGCAGCGATGCGGGCAGCGTGCGGCTGGAATTGAAAACGAGCAGGTCGCCCGGGCGAAGGTATTTGTCGATCTTATCGAAGCGGGTGTGTTCGATGTGGCCGGTCGCGCGATCAATTACCAGCAGTCGCACCTGGTCACGCCGGATCCCACGACGTTCCGGTGGCTCCTTCGCGCTCAGTTCTGGCGGTAAAACAAACGTGAACACCATATCGGATTATTGCACCACGAAGTTCACGAAGATTAGCCTCAAATTTTCTTTGCTTCGTGTTCTTCGTGTCCTTCGTGGTTTAATTCGCTCCGCCAATCTTCCTGCGCTTGGAAACGTTTTCCGGTCACGCCTTTTGATTCATCGGACGCCAGAAAAATAAAAACGTCGGTTACATCGGCGGGATTCGCCCATTCCGACGGATCTTCCTCTGGCTCGGCGGCGCGATGCATCGCGGTGTTCATATTTCCGGGATCGACCCAGTTGACGCGCACGCCGCTTTCTTCCAATTCCGACGCCCACGTTTGCGACATGCCTTCAAGGCCAAATTTGGAAATGCCGTATGCGCCCCAACCCGGATAACCGACCTGGCCTGCATCGCTCGTGACGTTAATAATTGAACCGCCGCGCTCGATCATCGCGGGCAACGCGTTTTTGATCAGTAAAAACGGGCCGATCAAATTCGTGTCGAGCACCTCGCGAAAATTTTCCACCGAGTAATCGAGCAGGTAGGGCATCGGCGACGGCCCAATGGTCGATGCATTATTCACCAGCACGTCGAGCCCGCCTTTGAACTGCGCGAGGGTCGTCGCGACGATTCGCTCGATATCGCGCGATTTGCTCACGTCGGCCTCGATGGTAACGATGTCGACCTTCGGCGCGATTTTGAGAACTTCATCGCGAACAGCGTTCAATTTATCAGCGTGGCGTGCCACGAGCGATAAAGCTCTCGCGCCTTCGCGCGCGAAACGTAACGCCATTTCGCGTCCTAGGCCCTGGGATGCGCCGGTAATCAAAATGTCCTTACCATCAAGCTTGCTCATCGTCGCGACGGTACACGATGCTAATGCTTAGTGAAAGTCCTCCAACACAAAGCCGCTCTTTTCCAGAACGCGCGCGGAAGCTGGATTGTTCGCAAGGCTCGGCATAGATCCGATGGAGCGGAAATTTCTCGAAGCAATAGTCTACGAACGCTGGGACCACTTCCGTCATTATCCCGTGTCCCCAAAATTCCTGACCCAGCCAAAAGCCGAGTTCGGCAACATGTCGATGGACGTCCTGACCAATGCGAATACCGACCCCGCCAACTGCCGACTGACCGACGTCGATGCAAAAATTTGTCATGGGTTGCTCCGTTGTTGCGCGGCGCAAGAACTCATTTGCGTCGTCGATCGTATACGGATGCGGAAATAAATCGCGCAGCCCAAGCCAGACGCGGCGGTTGTTTGCGTGCTTTGCGAGCGAGGCCGCATCATCGGGACGCCACGCGCGAATCGTGCATCGCTCGAGAACGAGCTGCATGACTTAGTGTTCCTTAAATTTAATTCCGGCCTTTTGTACTTCGCGATAAGGCAAGAGCCAGATCAGCGATTCGTCATGAAGATCGACAACCTGTATGCGGTTGCCCCAAGGGTCGTGGAAATCGCAGCGGAACGGTGGCTCAAGCGTTAACTTGTATTTGCCGGTGATTTTCTTGCGCACTTCGGCCAGCTGCGCTTCGTCACGCACCATGATGCCGAAATGGCGCATGTTCGCGGGTTGGAGCTTTTTTACTTCGAAGATGGCGAGGAATTGGTGTTCGCCGAGTTTGAAAAACGCGTCGCCCTCGCCGCTATCCAGTTTCTCGAGATTGAAAACGTCTTTGTAAAACGCGACCGCCTTCCTGATATCGTCCACTTCAATCGCGACGTGATTACATCCGTAAACCTGCACGCTCATACAGCTAGTTTACTTGAAAGATCGCGCGCGCCACGTTTTTTGCGTCGCCCAAGATCGAATGATCGTTCTCGCCTTGGCGATTAGATTCTACTTTTTTCTGTGGCCGACCATTTCGCCTTGGGCTGTGCGTCGATCGACACGGGTGAGACGTTTTTCCATCGATGGGGTGAGTAAAGAAATGTGCGGGATTTCGCACAGATGCTCGGCGATGAACCAGATCGGTTTTTCCGTTGTCATCCAGTCGAGAGGATCGAACCGGGCGAGATTCACCGGACGCGAATATCGCCGCAGGGTGCGCTCGCCGCGCAGATTGAAATAAATATTGAAATAGCTCATGGCCAGTTCGCGCAGGCTGCGGTAAACCGGCTCCCGATAACGGCAGCCGGTGAAATTCGATTTCGCCACTGCGCCCCAATGCTCACGGACCTTGAAAACGGCGACGACATGATCGGTGTCCTGTTCGGCTTCCAAATCGAAAATCAGTGCTGGAAATCCGATGATGCGGAGCGCGGCTGCGGCAAAAATTCCTCCCTCGAGGCAAGACGCAATTCGGTCGCGCAAAACCTTTTGCGGTGATCGTGCAGTGAAGCTGAGATTGTAAGGTAACTCATCGAGGAACCGCTGAATGCCCGCCGGTGACTTCAGCGCCCGCAGCGTGCGCAGTTCGCGTGGTCCGACGCGAAAGAGAAGTAGCACGGTTCGTCAGCAAGGCGAACGCGCTGTCTTGCTAGTTTTGATCAGGAACACGCTTGAAAACGCCTTCGCCGCGCACGTTGAGATTTTCCACGAGGACCTCTGCCGCTTTGCCATCGGGTCCGAGGGTAAAGGTGATACCGGTTCTGCCAACAGCGTTTTCGCCCTCCGTCTCATAGGTGAATGTGTCGCGATCATACTGTTTCATTGGGAAGATCTTGCTTTTCGGGCCCTGTACAATCGCCAATCCGCTATCCTTTTCGATGATGGAAATGTCGCCAAAGTAATCGTTCGCGTACCTTCCAAGGTAGGCGCTATTTTTCGATGCTGGCGAGGGCGATCCAGGCCGTTTGGAATAATCGAAGCCGAGCACCGTACCAATCGCGGCCGGATTTGAATATAACTGTTTAAAAAGTACAAACCAATCTTGGGTGGGCTTGCCGTATAGCGCCGTGTCCACAAACGTCGTCCCCAGTGCGTCCGCTAAGCCGAGAGGGTACGCATTGGTGAGCACGACCATGCCCAATTGCTCGCCCGGCACGAGACTTACATAAGTCGCCGCGCCTAAGCCAAACGCGCCGGAGTGATTTAAGCGCAACCGACCCTGCTGATCATAGCTGACGTTCCATCCCAAGCCGTAGAAAGTCGGTAGCCTCGTGAAAGGATTAAAGCCGGTCAGCATGCGCGGGTGGTGGGTTTCCGCCAGCGCCTTCTCGTCAACGATTTGTTTGCCATCAAATTTTCCATTCGCGAGCTGCAAGCGCATCCACTTGGCCACATCTTTCACAGACGAACTCACACCGCCCGCGGGCGATTGCGCGTCCGGATCGCGTTTGAACTTTTGCACCCATTTCCCGTCCACCAGCACATGCCCCAACGCTTTGTTCGTGCGTGCGACAAAATCCGCGTAACGCGAACTCGTCAAAACCATGCCGAGTGGCGTGTACAATTTTTGTTTGGCCGCCTCTTCCCATTCCAAGCCGTACGCTTTCGCCGCCGCGATGCTGCCCTCGGTCAGGCCAAAATTCGTGTAGGCGTAATGCGACCGAAAACTGCTCCCAGGATGTTGATAGCGCAGGCGATGCAAAATTTCCGCGCGCGTGAAACCCAGATCTTCGAGCAAATCGCCCGCATGTTCGGGCAGGCCACTGCGATGCGCGAACATGTCGCGGATCGTGATTTCGCGCGTCACCCAGGGATCGAACATCTCGAAGGTGGGATCGAGTACGCTGAGTTTTGAATCCCACGTGATCTTTCCTTCACCCACCAGCTCGGCAACCACCGTTGAGCCAATCGATTTGGAAAGCGACACGACCACAATAGCGAGCCCCGGCAGCGTATTTTCTTGAATTTGCTTTTGCGCGAGTCTTTCAAGTTCTTGAATTGCTTCAGTCACTCGCTCGGGAGTGACATGAGATTTGTCCTGCGCGGTTACGCAAAACGGCGCCAGCGCAATCAGCGATAATGTTTTAACCAGAACAACCGAACGAATGATTTGCATATGAGATCTTCCTTATGGCTTGCACAAAGCGGGGAACATTGCTTAAGAAGCAATTTCGCGTGGTCAACGCGAAATAAAAACAACATTGTTCGTCAGCTTCGGCGCGTTCGCGTTCCTGAGGAACAACATGATCAAGAAGGAAATCAGTTTCAGTTTCGGGATCAACAAACTAACGGAGCCAAGCCGGCGAAAGAGCTTCATGTCTCTTAGTACCTCAATTGGCCCTTGTTCCGACAGAGAAATTATCAGGGCGCGATTTACAAACCGATTGGATGCCTCGCTTCGAAACCGCGCGGCAAACGCTCGGT
>VBQB01000143.1 GCA_005887855.1 Verrucomicrobiota bacterium
CAACCGTGCAGGAAACAATCGCGGCCGGTTGTCCGATGATTATTAATCACGTTGTCTCCGGTCAGGAAGAAGGCAATGCCCGGCTGATCGTCGAAACAAACTCGGGCGTAATTGCGCATTCGCCTGCCGAGGCCGTCGCGCAAGTTCAGCGGGCGTTTGCCGACGACGCAAAACAATGGCGGGAATGGGCAGCGAATATCAGCCGGTTGAGCAGACCGCGGGCATCGCTCGAAATTGCGGAGTTTTTATTGTCGATCTAACGAGAAAATTTCTTCGCCGGCGGCAAACGTCCGCTGGACTTCCAGCTCTGGCGAAAGAATGATCAAATCTGCGTCCGTTCCGATCGCCAATTGACCTTTCATTTTAAGACCAATCGCGCGCGCGGCATTCCTCGTCGCCATCGCGATTGCTTCGTGGAGGGGGACCTCGATATCGTTCACCAGCGTTCGGACAAGATCGATCATGCGAGACGCGCTGCCCGCCAGCGCTGAACGGTCCGCCAGCAAACAAACGCCGCCTTCCACGATGCAATCATTCCCAAAGAGCGAAAATCGAGATCCATTGGGCAATCCCGCTCCCGCAGTCGCGTCGGTGACGAGGCAAATTCCGGCGGCGCCTTTCGCTCGATACAACATTTTCATCAACGTCGCCGAAACGTGATGACCGTCCGCAATCAGCTCACAAAGAATTTCCGGTTCGCTCAAGGCGAACTCGAGCAAACCACCAACGCGATAGATCCCGCGGCGGCGCGCGCTCGACATGCAATTAAATGTGTGCGTTACACTGCGCATCCCGCGGTCGAAAGCGCCTCGGGCATTCTCGTCCCACGCATCGCTATGGCCGCCGCTCACGCTGATTCCATGCCCGTGAAAATTTTCGATTGCTTCAAGCGCTCCCGGCAACTCCGGCGCGATCGTCACCCGCCTGATCACATCCGGGTGCTCAAGTAACGGCCGGATCGCGACCGGTAACGGATCTTGAACTAAATCTACGCGTTGCGCCCCGCATTTCGCTTTTGAAATAAACGGGCCTTCCACATGAACGCCGGCGATCCCGCTGATGGAAGATCGACAACTTTGGACTGCATTCAGGACGGCAATGAGATTATCCATCGGCGCCGTCGCCGTGGTCAGCAGAAGCGAGGTGGTTCCGCCGGTCGCATGGAAACCGCAAATTGCCCGAAACGCCTCCGCCGAGGCTTCCATCGTGTCCCGACCGACCGCGCCGTGCACATGAAGATCGACAAAACCGGGCGCGAGATAGTTTCCTCCAAGATCGATAACGTCTTTTCCGCGCGCACGCGTCTGTTCACGAATTGCCGCGATTTTTCCCTCGTTAGCAACGAGTTCGAGCCGATCGCGGATTCCATCGGAAAAAATTAAACGCGCATTCGTGAAGATCATGTAGTGGTGGGCGAGACTCCGTCGAGCGGACGAAATGTGCCAGAAAAATTCGATGCCGTTGGATCCTTCGCCTGCCTGACCTGATTGCGTTTCCTACCTGTCGCGTCCATTTTCTGGGTGGCGATGAATTTCGAATACGATGTCGTAATCATCGGCGGCGCGTTTTCGGGCGCTGCGACCGCGCTCATGCTCAAACGGAAACGGCCCGAAGCGCGCGTCCTGATCATCGAAAAAACAGCCGAGTTCGACCGCAAAGTTGGGGAATCGACTACCGAAGTGAGCAGTTGTTACATGACAAGAATTTTGGGGCTGACCCATTACCTCGGTCACCATCAACTGGCGAAACAGGGACTGCGTCTGTGGTTTTCAAATCGGCCCGACCAAGCGTTTGACGATTGCGTCGAGGTCGGCTCACGCTACCAAAGCCGGATGCCGACTTTTCAAGTGGACCGGGCAAAACTCGATTCACACATGCTCGAACTCGCGGTGGAAGCGGGCTGTGATCTTTGGCGTCCAGCCAAGGTAACGAAATGCGAGTTAAACGGGGCAAATGGACAAACGCTGAATGCCGTTGTCGATCTTAGCGAACGCGGCGTGGTTTGCCGTTGGGTTGTCGATGCGACAGGGCGCGCGACCATGCTCGCACGGAAGCTCGGACATCTTCGGCTAAACACCGAGCACCCCATCAATGCAGTTTGGGCCCGATTTAGCGGGGTCAAACAATGGGACAGCTACGAATGGCGAGAACGCTTTCCCGATTACGCCAACCGTTGTCGCACCAGCCGCGAATGGGCCACCAATCATCTGTTCGGTCGCGGCTGGTGGGTCTGGATCATTCCGTTGCACGGCGGTGACGTCAGCGCCGGCATCGTTTATGACAGCCGTGTTTTCAAATTTCCGGAAGGACCGAGCTTGGGCGAACGGCTCCATACGCACATTCTCAGCAATCCGGTCGGTCGCGAAATCTTTGGCGCGGCGCGAGTGATCGAGGGCGACGTGCATGCCTTGTCGATGTTGCCCTATCACAGTGAAAGAGTTTGCGATGATGGTTGGGCCGCAGTAGGTGACGCGGCCGGGTTCATCGATCCGCTTTACAGCCCGGGTCTGGATTTTTGTTCTTACACCTCTTACTACGTGGCCGATCTGCTGGCGCGCAGCGTGGCGGGCGAAAATGTCGCGGACCGGCTTCGTTATTACAACCAGCAGTATCCGGTCACCTATCGTTCCTGGTTCGAAAGCTTATATAAGGACAAATACTACTATATGGGCGATGCCGAGTTGATGTCGGCTGCGCTGCTGCTCGATGTAAGCAGCTATTACCTGGGCTTGGTCAGGTCGAGTTACCGCGACCCTGAGTGTGAGTTTCTCAATCTGCCGTTCGGCGGTCTCGGGGGCCGGCTCGCCGCTAGCATGATGACGTTTTACAATCGCCGTCTGGTGGCCCTTGCGAACCGGCGATGGGCGACGGGATGCTATGGCAGAGGAAACGCTGGATGGCGCGAGCTTTACGATGGATTTGTTCCGGACGCCCGCATTCGGAAGCAAATGTGGCGAGGGTTGCGGCGTTGGTGGAAATGTGAGCTTATCAATCTAGGATTGATGTTAGGTTCACGAGCGGGCGTAGTAGCAAATCAGACTGCGGCCGCGGCTCAAACCGAGGCGTGCAAAATCTAGAATAAATCGACGGGATCGGCGCCCCGATTGCGGCTGAATCAGTATGAGTGACCTTCACAAGTTACTGGCGCCAAGGTTACGTCTTCACGCAATTTTCTAAGTGCGGCGACTACGGATTGAGCAATCCGATATACCAACCCAGAAAAGCATCGCCAAAAAAGATCCAGGTTAGGGCGCCGAAAGCGAGATAAGGTCCGAAGGGCAGCTTCGCCGACCAGACGCGCTTCCCCACAACGAGCGCGATCAGTCCAACGATCGAGCCGAGGAGGGATCCCGCAAAGAGACTGAACAATACAGCGCGCCATCCCAGAAATGCACCAATCGCCGCGAGAAATTTCAAGTCGCCGCGACCCATCGCCTCGCGCGGAATCTGGAGCTCGCGCGCCACTCCCGAAATCTCTGTTACGTGATCAAGCACGAGCACATTGCCTTCCACTCCAACGCGGTCGTAATGAAAGTCCAATGTCACACTTCCATAAGTGTGATTGTCGATCTTCGTTTCGTCACACTGGAGCAATAACCGATCCCTTTCGCGGGCGAAATGGTCGCTCCACAAAGTTTGTTCAGTGCCAACTACAAAATCGGCGTCGTCATCGCGTTTTGTCCATATGAATGGTGTCGGTGCATCGAAACGGATTCTTTTTTTTCCGAACGCGATTTTGCCTGCTTCCAGAACAATCAAAAGCACCACGTAGCCCAGTGTAGCCGCGAGCACAGAGCGAATGCCCGCCGCAAGCCGCGAATTCGTGTCCATCAAAGCCGGCACTGCCAGGCTGGCAACGAATCCGGCAATCATCCCGCCAATCGTTACGCGGTCTGGAATGATGAAATGCTCGAAATCAATGAATGTCCCAGCGATAAGGAATGAAGCAAAAATCCAGTAGGCGACTGCCATTTGCCACGAAAAGCCCTGCCAGATCGCTAGGAAAAGAAGCGCCGTGAGCAATTCCACGGCAAAATAGCGAAAGGCGATTCTGCTCCCGCAATTGGCGCAGCGACCACGAAGGACGAGCCAGCTGATTAACGGCAGATTTTGATGCCAGGGGATCGGTTTTTTGCAAGCTGGACAAAAAGAGCGGCGCGGCTCATTGACCGAGAGATCCAGGGGCAGGCGATAAATGCAGACGTTCAAAAACGAGCCGACCGCAGCGCCGAGAATGAAAGCGAATGCGCTGAAAACAAACTCGTAGGCAGGATGGTCCACGCGATCAGACGGCGATTGATGTCGATCTGCGGCGCTCCATCAGCCACGCAATCCAGATGCAGCTTTCGTAAAGGAGACACATCGGAAGTCCCATCGCGATCAACGTCAGGATGTCCGGCGTCGGCGTGATGATCGTGGCCAGGATAAAAATGAGCACGATCGCGTAAGGGCGGGTGCGCGCCATGAATCTGTACGTGATTAATCCGAAGCGCACGAGGGCGAGCACTACCACCGGTAATTCGAAAGCGAGACCGAAACCGATCGTGAACCGCGTCGCAAAAGAATAATACTGCTGCACCGTCCACGTCGGTGTCCAACCGAGCGACTCGGTGTCGCGGAAGAAGAAGAGAATCGTCTTGGGCAACAACCAGAAATAGCAAACGAACACGCCAAGGAGAAATAGCGCGAAGCTCACGAAGATGGCGGGGAGCAAAAAGCGCTTCTCCACCGTGGTAAGCGCGGGCAGAACAAATTCCGCCAAAAAATAGAGGAGGAGCGGAAAGGAAATAACGATGCCGGCGTAAAACGCCAGGTGAAACGAGATCACGATCGAGTCCGTGATGCCAAGCGCTTTGAGCGCACCGATCTGCGGACCCACGTCGCGCAATGGTGCCTGCATCACACGCACGAGTCCCGACCGAAAGGCAAAGCAAATGATCATCGCGACGACGAGCGTGATCGCCATCTTCACGATGGTCCATCGCAAGTCTTCCAGATGCTCGAGAAACGGCTTTGAAGTTTCGCTCTCCGGTAGCTCGCGAAATTTGAAAATGTCTCGTAGCGCCATTTGAATCGACAGTCTCTCAATGCCGGTCAAGGGACAGAAAACCACGTACCGCGAGCCGCGCACACATGCTCAAGGTGTTTGCATCCCGAATTTCATTCTCAGCGATCATGCGGCGCAGCTCTTCTATGCCAAATTCGCGGCAATCGAGAATCGCTTCCCCTTCGTCGCACGCGGATGCCTCTCTGCAGCGCTTAACCGGACGCGCCAGAAAAAAGTAACCGTGTTCGTCACTGAAACCGGGCGACGAAAAATAATGACCGAGCGCAGTGAGTTCGCCGCCCTTGGCTAGTTCATAACCAGCCTCCTCACGAAGTTCGCGGACGGCGACCGCTTCGATTTCTTTCTGATCTGGCTCGGGCAAGTTATCGATCTGACCGGAGGGCATTTCCCAAATCGCCGCGCGAATCGGTACGCGTTCCTGCCGGATGAGAACGATTTTTCCGTCAGGGGTTATGGGCGCAATGATGACGGCTGCTTTTCGGTGCACCACCGTCCAAGCCCGCGGTCGCGAACGCGCCGGGGTTCGCACCTGATCGGTCACGACCTCGACATGAGTGTTCGCAAAATGCCGATCGCTCGAAACCGTTTCCCAGCCATCGCCATCGCGCACAAGATTGCTCCGCTTCACGTCGGCAAGTGTAGCGGCCGCTGTCCTCAGCGGCAAACTGCGCGTGAAGACACGCGCATCTACATCGGCAAGACAAATGTCTCGCCGATTTCCCGCAGTGCGATACGCCCGGCCTGAGTGCGCAGTGCGTTTTCGAAACGCTCGATCGGTTCGCGCAACGGCTCGAAGCTGAGACGGAATGTTTGGTGATGCACTGGCATGATAAATTGCGCGCCGGCGGCGTTTGCCATCTCGATTGCTTGCTCGGGCGTGCAATGCGATCGGATCCACGGGTTGTAAGCGCCAATTGACATAATCGCGAGATCGATGCTGCTTTGTTCACGCAGTTCGGCAAGACCGTTTGTCAGGGCCGTGTCTCCGGTGAAAAT
>VBQB01000250.1 GCA_005887855.1 Verrucomicrobiota bacterium
GAGGGACTCGAACCCCCAACCGACGGTTTTGGAGACCGCTACTCTACCAATTGAGCTACTGGCGTCTGTTCAATCTTGCTCTTTCTCTCAACCTGCTCTGCGCTTTTTAGTAAGAGCACGAGCAAGACAAAGAGTAAGAAGTCAGTTTAGTCCAAAATCTCGCTGACGCGACCCGCGCCGACGGTCTTTCCGCCTTCGCGAATGGCAAAGCGAATGGTTTTTTCCATCGCGATCGGGGTGATCAGCTCGACTTCAATCGAGATGTTGTCACCGGGCATGACCATTTCGACGCCTTCGGGCAACTTGACCGTGCCGGTCACGTCCGTCGTGCGGAAATAAAACTGCGGCCGGTAATTGGTAAAGAACGGCGTGTGACGGCCGCCTTCCTCTTTGCTCAACACGTATACTTCAGCCTTGAACTTCTTGTGCGGGGTAATCGATCCCGGCTTTGCGATGACCTGGCCGCGCTCCACATCTTCCTTCTTCAGGCCGCGCAGCAAAACGCCGACGTTATCGCCCGCGCGCGCTTCATCGAGAAGTTTACGGAACATTTCGATGTCGGTGGCAGTCGTTTTGGCCGTAGGACGAATGCCGACGAGCTCGACTTCCCCCATTTTCTTGAGGACACCACGCTCGACACGACCGGTCGCGACGGTGCCGCGTCCTTCAATATTAAACACGTCTTCGATCGGCATGAGAAATGGCTGATCGATCGGTCGTTCCGGAACTGGAATGTAATCATCAATCGCGTCCACGAGGGCGAGCACTTGTTTTTCCGCTTCGGCATCGCCACTGAGCGCCTTGAGTGCGCTGCCTTTTACAATCGGGATTTTGTCGCCCGGAAATTCATACTGGGTGAGGAGATCGCGCACCTCCATCTCAACGAGATCGAGAAGCTCGGGGTCATCCACCATGTCGACCTTGTTCAGGAACACGACAACCGAGGGCACGCCGACTTGGCGCGCGAGCAGGATGTGTTCACGGGTTTGTGGCATCGGCCCATCGGCCGCGGAGACGACCAGGATCGCTCCGTCCATCTGCGCCGCGCCGGTAATCATGTTTTTCACGTAATCGGCGTGGCCGGGGCAATCCACGTGGGCGTAGTGGCGCTTGTCACTCGAGTACTCTACGTGCGCAGTGTTGATCGTAATGCCGCGCTCTTTTTCCTCGGGAGCGTTGTCGATTGATTCGTATGCGCGTACTTCGGCCATGCCCTTCTTCGCCAGCACCTGCGTAATCGCCGCCGTCAGGGTGGTTTTGCCATGGTCCACGTGCCCGATCGTGCCGACGTTCACGTGCGGCTTGTCGCGTTTAAATGCTTCCTTAGCCATTTCAATTCTCCTGGTTAACTAAACTGTCTCGTTTTCTTTCAATTATTCACTGATTCACTGCCGGTCCCGAGCTCATCCTGGAGCCCATGACCGGGATTGAACCGGTGACCTCGTCCTTACCAAGGACGTGCTCTACCAACTGAGCTACATGGGCCGCTCTTCGTCATGTCGATGCTCGCCGCGTTCTCCATGGCGGAGCCGAGCGACGAACCGGTTTTACCCTTTGCCGGAGAGATAAAAGTCCCAAAGTCGCGTCAAATTTGCAATTTGAACGACCATGGGACCGCCTCGTTCCAGCAAAAAGCGTCCGCAAGCTAACCGCCCGCGTTGGTGTGTCAAAGAAATTTCTTAGCGCTACGGGCTATCGAATTCTTCCGCTTGTAGGCTCTTCTTTTCCTCTGGTGACCACGCGCACGATCACTGCGATGATAATCAGCACCGCGATCGCAATTCCAATATTGAGCGGCGTAATCAAACCAGGTTTTTCGGGAGTCGGTGTGGGCGTTGCTGTCGGAGGCGGCGCATTCCTCGCCGCCAGCATCGCCTGCACATATTGCAGGCGTTGCACGGTATCGTAGTCGTCTGGTTTTAATTTTAGGGCGGCTTGATAATCAGCAATCGCCTTCTCATACTGCATCATGGAAGTGTACGTCGCGCCTCGTTTAACCAAGTGCTCGGCATCGGCAGGATCCTTTTCGATTAATACATTGTAGTCGGCGACGGCGGCGTCATAGTTTTTCAGATTTCGGTTTGCCCAAGCTCGCCGATCATAGTTTTGCGGATCATTTGGCTCCTTCTGGATGGCGATTGTAAAATCCGCGACTGCCTTATCCCACTGGTTAAGCCCGATCTCAGCAAAACCCCGGAACTTATAAGCATAGCCGTCATCCGGTTTGAGCTGAATGGCCTTGTCGAGATCCGGTAACGCTGCATCAAACTGGCTTTGCATGACCTGTGTGTTGCCCCGTTCGCGATACGCAACTTCGTCGCTGGGCGCAATCTCAATTGCCTTTGAAAAGTCAGCGGCCGCATCCGCTAATCGGTTGCTGGCGCGATAGGCGGTGCCGCGATTGGTGTAACCGCGCGGATCTTTCGGGTTGGCTTGAATCGCTTTTGTAAATTCGGCAATCGCCGCGTCGTACTGCTTCTGCTGAGCCAGATCGATCCCGCGCTGCATATGTCCCCCGCCTCCTGCGGGCGGCTTGGCGAATCCGATGTCAACGGCCGCGAACCACAAAAGTGAGACTATCGCAAGATTGATCGTTTGCTTGTTCAAGATATTCATTTCTCCTCCGATCCTACTTTTTGAGCGATTTATCGTTTGTAAGCGAGCAAATTAACGCGCGAAAGAAGCAAAAGCGATGAAGCGATTGGATTCCAGTCGAGACATTGTCGATCTACGCGGCCGTGCCAACTTTTCAGAAGGTTATGCCGCGATCCTGGCCACCATCGTCATCTGGTCGACCCCATCGCTTTTTCAATATTACCTGAATCGTTATTACGATCCCTGGGCACAGAATTTTTATCGATATCTCGTCGCCTTCCTGGCAATCACGCCGCTGGCGTTTTTCCGAAGTCAACGCCGCGGTCCGCGCATCGATTGGCGCGCTGTGATGATATGTTTCGTTCCGTGCCTGCCTAACGTGGTCCACCAAATCACCCAGGTGATGGCCTTATTCTATATGGGCCCGGGCGTCTACGCGATTTTCACTCGCTCCTCGGTGATCTTCACCGCGCTGCTCGCACTAGCATTTTTCCCTGAGGAACGCCACATCATCCGTCAGTGGCAGTTTCAGGCCGGCACGCTTCTGGGATTGATCGGCGCTTTCGGTGTCATCTGGTTTCAACCGGGATGGAAATCGGGGCACATTGCGCTTCCCGGATTATTCATCGCGTTCACGGCCACGTTCTGCTGGGCGCTTTACGGAATTCTGGTGAAACGTCCCTCGGCGCAGCTTGGATCCATTCGCAGCTTCGGACTGATCAGTCTTATCACCTCAGCCCTGTTGCTTCCGCTCACCTGCGCGTTTGGAAAGATCGGCACTCCGCTTCACGCCGGATCGCACGCTAACTTCATTCTGATCCTCTCTGCCGTGACTTGCATTACGCTCGCACATGTCCTGTACTACGTTGCCATTCGCGAGATTGGCGTAGCGCTCGCGCAAACCCTCCAGCTTCTCTGTCCCGCCGGCGCGCTGGCGCTCTCCGCCTGGATTTATGGTGAACGTCTCGCTCACGCTCAACTTTGGAGTGCAGCCGTTCTGCTCCTAGGCGCATTCCTGGCTATGCGCGTGAAACCGATCGCCACGACCGAAGCGGCGGAGAATATCTGACGCTTTTGCTTGCATGAATCTTTTCATTCCAATCCCGCGTACTTTTGACGGCTTAAAGCGGAGAAAAATTAAGAACTTGTGTCAAAAAATAATGCGACGCTCATCGAGCGCCGCTACAATCGACATCGAGTATCGGAATGAATCTGAAAGCGTATCTCAGGTCCCGGCAAAAGGAGATTGACCGCGCGCTCGATCGTTATTTGCCGAAGGTGAACACCAAACCGGCGACGCTTCATAAGGCTATGCGCTACAGCCTATTCGCCGGC
Organism: Verrucomicrobiota bacterium; assembly: GCA_005887855.1. The sequence continues at coordinate 3,931 of VBQB01000250.1, forward strand.
GGCAAACGATTGCGACCGATTCTATGTCTTGCGGCCGCCGAAGCTTGCCGCGGCAAGATCGCCAACGCGTTTCCCCTCGCCTGCGCGCTCGAGTGCATCCACACCTATTCTCTCGTGCATGACGATCTGCCGAGCATGGACAACGATGATTTCCGGCGCGGGCGTCCCACTTGCCACAAGGTTTTTGGCGACGGTATCGCCGTGCTCGCGGGCGACGCGCTGTTGACGATTGCGTTTGAAATTGTCTCGACCGCGAAGCCGACACCGCGCTACGCCATGTCGATCTTGCTGGGTGAAATCGCGGTTGCGGCTGGGAGCCAAAGACTCATCGCTGGTCAAGTCGCCGATCTCGAAGCCGAAGGAAAGAATGTCAGTCGCCATCAATTGCGCTACATCCACGAAAACAAAACCGCGGCGATGTTGACGAGTTCGGTGCGGCTCGGCGCAATGACCGCGAACGCGGATGCTAAAGAACTCCGGGCCATCACTAACTTTGGACGCGGGCTTGGGCTCGCTTTTCAAGTCATCGACGACATTCTCGATGTAACGCAAACCTCAGAGATCCTGGGAAAAAGCGCCGGCAAAGATATCGCGGCAAAGAAAGCGACCTACCCTGCTGTAATTGGCTTGAATAAATCGCGCGCCGAAGCCAGGCGACTCACGCGAAATGCCCACGATGCATTGTCGATCTTTGGCAATGGCGAAGCCGAAGCGCTTCATGCACTCGCGAATTATCTCCTGGAACGCGAGTATTGAATTTCCATTTCTGGGGAGCGCAGGCCGCTGGCCTGCAGTCGTCGACAGCTTGCCGGCGACACTTTGCGTTTCGCAACACGAAAAATTAGGCGCTACCGAAAGACTTTTCGGCAGGCTGCCGAAAAGAACAGGCTGGCAGCCTGTGCTCCCCGGAATTTACAGACTCACGCGAGCGCAAGATTGGGATCGATCTCTTCTGTCACTTTCGATTCAAACCCGGCTTGCAATCGCAGCGACGCGGCAAATGCGATCATCGCTGCGTTATCAGTACATAGCCAAGCCTCCGCGCTTTTGAATTCAAATCCTTTGCTCGCGCATGCGTCACCTAATTGCCGCCGCACTTCACGGTTGCAGCTCACTCCTCCGCTCAGCGTTACAAGGTCGACATCGCACTGCTGGGCCGCCGCAATCGTTTTGCGCACGAGGACATCGATAATCGCCTGTTGAAATGACGCGCAAAGATCTGCGACGAAATCGCCGCGTAACCTCGGCAAGAGATATCGCACCGCTGTTTTCAAGCCACTGAAACTGAAATTTTCCGAATCGAGCATACTGCGCGGCAAATCAAACCGAGCCGAACCGCCACCCCGCGCCCGTTTTTCAATTTCCGGGCCGCCGGGATACCCGAGACCGAGCATCTTGGCAACCTTATCGAATGCCTCGCCGGCAGCGTCATCGACGGTACGCCCGATCAACTGGTAATCGGCGAGCCCACGCACTCGAACCGACATGGTGTGTCCGCCACTGACAATGAGGGAAATGTTTGGCTTCACATCACCGTTACCGAAAAAAGGCGAAAGCAAATGCCCTTCTAGATGATTGATCGCAAGGTACCGCTTATTGAAACCGGTGGCGAGACCTTTGGCGATCGAGGCGCCGATCATCAACGAACTGGCGAGGCCGGGCCCGCTTGTCGCGGCGAAAGCGTCGACGTTTGACATGTCAATCTTGGCCTTACATCTCACGCGTTCCATCAGCTCGGGCGCGTAGATGAGATGATTGCGCGAAGCAACCTCGGGCACGATTCCGCCATACTGCTCATGCGCGGCGATTTGCGAAGCGACTTCGCTCGCGAGCAATTCACGACCACGCAAAATCGCGACCGCGGTTTCATCGCAGGATGTTTCTAATGCCAGAATCGTCACAAGACAATTGTAGGCCAGGCGCCCCGCCTGCCAAACTGGGCAACCGACGCGGTCGCCCTACACTTATTTCTTTACCGCTTCCGGTTTCGGTGCGTTCTGCTGCGCGTAAATCATGACGCCCTTGAGCGCGTCAATCGCCCGCAACATCTGCGGATCTTTTGCCTTGATGATGTTTTTCTCATCGTCTGGTTTCACGTTTTCCACATTGCGTAATGTGAAGAGCGCACGCTCCTGCTCGGCGGTCATGGGAACACGAATGTTCGGCGTTACGCCGTTTCCCTGAATAACTTGCTTCCCCGGTGTGTAGTATTTTGCGGTAGTAAATCGCACAGCTGAGCCGTCTGGTAATTGCATGACGTTCTGGACGGAACCTTTTCCAAACGTAGTTTCACCCACAAGAATGGCGCGATGCAGGTCCTTGAGCGCTCCGGAAACAATTTCCGCGCCGCTCGCGCTTCCTTCGTTGACCAAGAGCGCCATCGGAAAATTCGGACGCTCTTTTCGTGCCCCAGAGGTCGCGTACTCATGCTGCTGGGAAGCAGCGCGACCCTGGGTTGAAACGACCTTCGTGTTGGGTGGTAAGAATTGAGCACAGACGTCCACCGCGCTGTTTAACAGCCCGCCTGGGTTGTTCCGGAGATCAAGAACAAGCGCCTGCATCCCCTGCTTCTGCAATTCGTCGAGCGCTTTTGATAATTCTTCGGCGGTCGGCTCATTGAACTGAATCAGCCGGATATACCCGATCTTAAATGGACCGGTCAGTTCCGCTTCCAGCAACCTGACTCCTTTGACGCTTTCGACTTTTATCTCCGCGCGTTCCAGCGTGTAGTCTTTGATTTCCTTCGTCGAAGGCCGCAGTAGCGTGAGAGTAACTTTCCGGCCGGCTGGCCCACGCAAAACATTAATTGCGTCCTGAAGGTCCATTCTTTCGGTTGAAGCGCCGTTTATTCTCAAAATCTGATCACCGGAGAGAATGCCAACCTTGGCGGCCGGGGTATCCTCCATCGCCGTCACGACCGTCGGTAAACCGTTCTTCATCGAAACCTCGATCCCGAGGCCGTTGAAGCGGCTGCGCGTATCGTCTTGCATATCGCGGAAATCATTGGGGTCCATGAACTGGCTGTGGGGATCAAGCGATGACAGCATCCCTTTCATCGCCGCCGTGATGAGATCGTGATAACTCGTCTTGTTTCCATCCACGTAATCTTGCCGGATCAATTCGATGGCTTTTGCGAAAAGGGTGATTTGCGAGTACCCGTTATCCTCCTCGTTCTTTCCGGGCTGCGCTTCTTGCGCGCGGACGCCAGACAGAACGCCAAGGAGAAGCAGCAGCCAAGCGAATGACCGCATAACAATGGAGCGTCTCATATTTCGAGTCACGACTGGACTGGACCTTCGCTCATTCGGAAATTTTTGGCAATGCGCAAAGCGCCCCTAACATTGCGCCTCGGATGAAACCAGCTCTTACAATCAAAGCGTCCCGCCTGTTTTTCCTGGCGGTTGGTCTCTGTCTGCCCTGCGTGAGTAACTTCGCCTCGCAAACTGCCGATGCCGAATACGAAGCGGTGGCCGAGGAATACATCAAAGGCTATTTCGCCTCCCATCCGCTCCAAGGCACTGCTCTCGGCCTTCACGAGTACGACGGTAAAATCACTGATTACAGCCGCCTTGCGCTCGATGCTGAGCTTTCTCGATTACGGCGGTTCGACGATCGATTGACAAAATTTGATCCAAGCAAATTGAGTTCTCGCCAATCGTTTGATCTGAAGATTCTGCAAACGGCGATCAAGAAGGAACTCTTTCAAATCCAGGACATGTCGGTCTTCGAGCGCAACCCCATGGTCTACGCGCGCGCAGCCGATGTGAACGTTTACGTGCAAAGGAATTTTGCGCCCCTGGAAGATCGCGTTCGCAGCCTTACCGCGATCGAATCTCAAGTTCCAAACATCCTTATCGCCGCACGAACGAACCTCAATGACGTGCTTCCCAAACCCTATGTCGAACTTGCCATTCAGATCGCGAAAGGTTCGTCGGATTTTCTAAAGAAGAACCTCGTCGAGGCGATCGCAGCGCTGAAGGACGAACGGATTCGCGCTGAATTTCTGGATTCCAATCGCAAAGCGGCCAACGCGCTCGCCGATTACGCGGCTTGGCTGGAACGCGAGAAACTCCCCAAAGCCTCGTCAGATTTTGCTCTCGGCGAAGAAAAATATAGGCGATTGCTGGCGCAAACGGAACTTGTCGATCTTCCGCCGGACAAAATTCTCGAGATCGGCATGGAGCAACTAAAGGCGGAGCAGGAAGCGTTTGCCGATGCCGCGAAAAAAATCGATCCAAACAAGCCCGCCATCGAAGTTTTCAAGCAAATCCAGAGCGAACATCCGACGCCGGAAAATCTAATTCTCGACGTAGGCAAAGATCTCGACAAAATTCGAAAATACGTCTCGAGCCATCATTTAGTGACAATTCCGTCGGACGTTCGCCCCCGGGTCAAAGAAACACCGCAATATAGCCGGGCCACCTCCTTTGCCTCGATGGACACGCCGGGTCCATTCGAGAGGCGCGCGACTGAGGCCTATTACTATGTCACGCCAACAGAGAGCGACTGGCCGGAGAAACAAAAAGAAGAATGGCTCACCGCCTTCAATTATTACACTTCGGACATCGTTTCCATTCACGAAGCGTATCCCGGCCATTACGTGCAATTTTTGCGCTTGAACGCGTCGCCCGCGAGTAGAGTCGAAAAAATTTTCGGCAGCTATGCGTTTGTCGAAGGCTGGGCGCACTACTGCGAGAAAATGATGATTGACGAAGGCTACGGCACCGCCGGCGGCACGACTCCAACCGAGGAGGATACGAAGCGCGCGGCCAAATATCGAATGGCTCAGGCCGATGAGGCCCTGCTCCGCTTATGCCGCTTGTGCGTCTCGATCAAGATGCACACCCAGAATATGTCCATCGACGAGGCAACCAAGTTTTTTCAGGAGAACTGTTACTACGAGGAAAAACCGGCCCGCTCCGAAGCGATGCGTGGCACGTTCGATCCCGGATACCTCAATTACACGCTTGGCAAATTGCAGATTCTGAAACTGCGCGACGATTACAAAGCGCAACAGGGCGACGAATTCTCATTACAAAAGTTCCACAACGAACTCCTCAATCACGGCATGCCGGCCGTTCGTCTCCTCCGCGAGATCATGCTCAAAGACCAGAGCAAGTGGGGCGAAGTACTGTAAACTCTCACTCTTGCTCCTGCTCGTGCCCGTGATCGGGCTTCGCCTCACCACGGAATCTCCTTTCGGTCACGCAAGAATTTGCCGGTAAGGTTCTGCGGCGCATCGGTGGCGAGCCAGACGATCGTGTCCGCGCCTTCTTCGACTGACCGCGTTGCATTCCGTCCGCCAAGATCGGTGCGTACCCAACCAGGACAAACCGAATTCACGGCGGCCTTCGGCAACGCCACCGCGAGCTGCGACGTAACGCCGTTCAGCGCCGTCTTCGAGATGCAGTAAGCCGGCGCCCAGCCATCGGCGCCACCAGTTAACTGCCCGCCGCCACTCGAGATATTGATCACGCGCGGGGCTTTGCTTTTCGCGGGCAAAGGTGCGAATGCGCGCGTCACGCGTAGAGCACCGAGCGTGTTCGTCTCAAAGGTCTTTCGTAATAGCTCATCGCTGATCTCCAAAATCGCAGTGTCCCCATCCTCGATGAATCCAGCGTTGTTTACCAAGATATCGACATGATCTGCAATTTTAGAGAACTCACGCGCGGCGGCAGTTACGCTGGCATTATCGGCGACGTCGATTTGAAGGAATGTTGCCTTTCCGCCGCTCTTCGCGATCGCTTCGACTACCGCACGCCCAGCACCGGCATTTCGGGCACCGACAAAGACGTGAAACGCCCGGATCGCGAGTCGACGTGCAACTTCCTGGCCGATGCCTCTGTTGGCTCCGGTGACCAACGCTGTCTTCATGTGCGGCCGTTCCGAGCCGGTGATCTAGTCACCATCTTCCTGATCCTGGCTCGATAACAGATTGTTCAACAATGGCTGCGGGTTCGATGGTAATTCCTCGACATCGCGAAGCTTCTTCGTGATGGCACGCGAACGGACCGCCACGTTATCCACCTGTCGGGCAGCTTGATCGAGCTTGTCCTTCACCGCCGATAACGCTTCCCCGAATTTCCCGAACTCAGTTTTGACACCCGCGAGCAGATTCCAGACTTCGCTTGAACGCTTTTGGATCGCCAGTGTGCGAAAACCCATTTGTAAACTGTTCAGCAACGCCGCAAGCGTGGTCGGACCGGCAAAGACGACGCGGCAGTCGCGCTGCACTTGCTCCACCAGACCAACGCGTCGGATGGCCTCGGCATACAGTCCTTCGGTCGGCAGAAACATAAGAGCGAAATCCGTCGTTCGCGGCGGATTGATATACTTCTGGCAAATATCTTTGGCGCTGCGCTTCAACTGCGTTTCGAGGCTCTTGATCGCCTCGTCAATTGCCGTCATATCGCCTTTCTCCTGCGCCGCAATGAGACGGTAGTAATCTTCTGTCGGAAATTTTGCGTCGATTGGCAACCAGACCGGCGCGCCGTTTTCATCGCCCGGCAACTTGATCGCGAATTCGACGTGGTCGCTGGCCTCTTCGCGTGTCTTCACGTTTCGCGCGAATTGCTCCGGTGTGAGTAGCTGTTCAAGCAGCGTCCCAAGCTGTACTTCGCCCCAGCCGCCGCGCGTTTTCACATTGGTGAGGACTTTTTGCAATCCGCCCACGTCGCTCGCGAGTTGCTGCATCGCGCCCAGTCCTTGATGAACTTGCTCAAGTCTGTCGCTCACGAGTTTAAACGATTCGCCCAGCCGTTTTTCCAGTGTGCCTTGTAATTTCTCGTCAACCGTCTCTCGCATTTTGTCGATCTGCTTCGAGTTGTCATCCTGCAATTGCTTGAGGCGAAGATCGACAATCGAACGCACGCCCTCGAGAGATTTGCTCAGCTCTTCGCGTTGCGCCTTCGCCGCATTAGTACTTTCTTCGCGCCCGCGCGACATCTCTTCGCGGATGATTCGTTCGCCACGCTCCTGCGCGCGATCGAGTATTTCGAGCCGCTTCACCAGCTCGGATTCGACGCCTCTACTTTTTCGTGGAATCAGCAGAAAAATGAGCGCCGCAAACAAGCCGCCGCCAAGCACGCCAAAGATGACATAAACAAGCGGACTCACTCTTGGTGATTAAACGATGCCCCGCGGAATTCAACTCTAGAGGCAGGCGTGTCGCCTGCGTTTACGAAAAGCAGCCGGCACGGCTGCCACTACATCTTTGTCATCTCGTGCTATTCGAGGCTCTCGCTTGGAATGACAAGCACTGCTAAAACCGCAATTTCACCCCTCCGTACGCGGCGCGTCCCAGCGCGGGGAAACCGAAAACCTCCGCGTAATGTTCGTTCGTCAAATTGTCGATGCGGCCGAAGACCGACAGGTGCGGGTTCACTTCATATTCCGCCGCAATGTTGACGAAACTGTAATCTTCGATGTCGAAATTTGGTCCGCCGAAATTCAATTCTTCGCGCGCGTTTACAAACTTTGCTTCCGCTGTGGTGCGGAGTCTTTTGCACCAAAGATATGAGGCCGAAATGTAAACTTCGTTGCGTGGCCGGCGGGCCAAACGCGCGCCTTTCGGTTGATTAATGTCCGCTGACGAAGTCTTCTCCGCGTCGAGGTAGGCGTAGCTGGCCGTGAAAAGCAGATCGGCGACCGGTTGGGCCCGCAATTCCGCCTCCAATCCCTGCGTTTCGGCTGCGCCGAGGTTGAACGTGTCGAACAGCCCGTTAAATCCAATCACGTTCGACAAATCGTTGTGAAAATAAGTCGCACCGAGAGTAACGCGATTCTCCCAGAGTCGTTGCTCGACACCGATGTCCCACCCGAGATTTTTTTCCGGCTGCAATCCAAAATTATTTCCGAAAATCTTGTCCTGACTGCTCGGCGGGCTGAATCCGGTCGCGATGCTCGAGTGCAAAGTCGTGTTTGTCTTGTCGATCTTGTAACTACCGGCAAAACGATAGGTCCAGATATCGCCGAATTGATTGAAGTGATCGAAACGCCCACCCGCGACGAAGATCAGGTTTTCGACCGGCGTCGCAGTCGCTTGCAAGAATCCGGCTGTTTCTTGCGTATGATCGCTGACAAAGGTCGGTTGCGGCCCAAAAATTTGCAGAACGAACGGTCGCTCCTGCTCGGCATTGACCCGGCTGTAAAAGAATCCTGAGGTAAGCGTGAGCCAGGAAGCCGGTCTGAAATCGTTTTGGTAATCGATCGTTGTCCGCTCAAACAACGCACGGGTCGGCCCAATAAACCCATCCTGATTCGGATCATTTAGCTGCCGCTCATGATCGTAACTGACAATGAGTTTGTGCTCCCACCAGTCGCTTAGCCGAAAATCGATGTGGGGCGCAATGAGCCAGCGTTCCGTCAAAAAATTGTCCAGCGGTTTCGCATCGAAAATTGTATTCGGATTGCCAGTATCGCTGAGTGAGTACGTAAACAAGCTGCTGATTCGAAATTGTTCGTTCGGCGACCAGCCAACATTCGCGATCGCAGCGCTGTTTCGATATTGATTGTTCGGGCGCGCGTTGTCGGTGTCGATCCGGCTGGCGCCAATCGAATAATCAAACTGGTCGATCTTGCCCTCGCTTTCCAACCATTCGCGAAAGGTGTCGTAGGAACCTCCTTCACCGCTCAGCATAATTGTCGGCGTTCCCTCGCCTTGTTTCGTGAAGATTTGAATGACGCCGGCAAGCGCCCGTGGCCCATACAAGGTGCTCTGCGGACCGCGCACGACTTCGATCCTGTCGATGTCGTCCGTTACCAGATCGGCGAAATTAAACGCCCCTTGCAAACCTTGATTAATCGGAACGCCGTCGAGCAATACCTGCGTATGCTCGCTGCGTAATCCACGCGTAAAAACCGATGTCAATTGCCCAGCGGTGCCGGTTTGCACAATGGACAATCCAGGAACTTCACGCAGTGCGTCACTCACGCGCTGAATTTGTTTTTGTTCAAAATCTTCTGACGTGATCACGCTCACACTCGCCGGCGATTGATCGAGGGGAATATCAAAGCGTGTTGCAGACACGATGACTTCCTCCGCCTGGCCTTCGACCGGCGAGGCAGTAGGCGATGGTTCCTGCGCGCGGCTGATCAGTGGCGCAACCGATAACCAAATCCCGGCGAGCCAAAGCCCGCGGCCATTTTGTTTCCACATAACAAGTTTTCCTCCATTTTTTTGAGAGGCGGACTTGTTTGGCGGAGCCGCATGGTCCACGACTCTCATTCTTCTTTTTGCGAAGAAGTTTTTTCGCGCACCGCACACGCGGGCACGAATGAGGTAGACCGGGCAAATATTCTGGCTCCTGGCTTCTGGTCCGGCAGCCGCCGGACGCACCTTCTTCCCGCCTTCACCGTCCGCGATTGCGAAACGATTGGCCCATTGGGAAGTTGTATCCAGTTACAGCAGCGCAACTGCTCCCGATTCACACGAGATTTCTTGCGCCGATCCACTTTTTCAAGCTCGCAAAGAACTAAATCGAGAAGTAGCGGCTTGCGCTCAGCGCTTCAAGATTTATTTAATCAATTCCATCACCAATTTTATCCTGTGCCCTCGAGTGCTTCTTCTCTCAACTTGCTTGTCACCGGCGGAGCTGGCTTCATCGGCTCCAATCTCACGCTCGCCCTGCAGGAGAAATTTACGAACGCGCGCCTGACCGTGATCGATGATTTTCGCTCCGGCGACTTCAAGAATCTTCGTGGATACCGAGGCGATTTTATCGCCAAGAATCTGGCGACGCTCGATTGGCGCGAGCAATTCGGCGACGAAAAATTCGACGCGATTTTTCATCTCGCGTCGATCACCGACACAACCAACCACGACCAGTTCGAGCAAGTTCATGAGAACGTGGAAAGTTTTCGACGGATTTTGAACTTTGCGCGGCCAACTAAGACCCGGATCATCTACGCCTCCTCAGCATCGACATACGGTGCTGCCACAAAGGCCAGCATGGAGTCAAACGGCGCCGCGCCGGCGAACATTTACTCGTTTTCAAAAGCAATCATGGACAATATCGCCGCGCGCGAAGCGAACGACTCGCCTGACTGGATCATCATCGGGCTGCGTTACTTCAACGTTTACGGCCCCCGCGAAGCGCACAAAGGTGTCCCGGCGAGCATGATTTATCATCTCTCGAAACAGATGAAAGCGGGACAGCGCCCGCGAATTTTCAAGCACGGCGAGCAAAAGCGCGACTTCGTTTATGTGAAGGATATCGTCGAGGGAAGCATTCTGGCGCTCGAGGCGTCGGAAAGCGGTATTTACAATCTCGGCTGCGGCCAGGCGCGCTCATTTAACGAGCTTGTCGATATTTTAAACAAATGCCTCGGCACAAAATTACCGGCCGATTACATCGATAATCCCCACGCCCATTATCAAAATTTCACGGAGGCGGACTTGAATAAAGTTCGTAGTGCGCTCGGTTACGCACCGCAATTCTCGCTCGAAGCTGGGGTGGAAGATTACATGCGTTGGTTATACGGAAGTTAGGCTTCCAGCCTGACTCGGTAAGCGGGCATCCTGCCCGCTTCCGGGTTTGCATCTTCGTACCATTTCGGCAGGCTTGAAGCCTGCCAGTCTAGACAGGCCTGGAAGCCTAACTTCCAAAAACATGAAACCAAAAAAAACCGATCTTCTGGTTGAAGTTGTCGAACACATCGACATTAAACAGCACAACGTCGTACCGCTCGTCGACGCGATGAGTAAAATGGCGTTCACGGCGCGCGATCTCGGCCGCGCCGCACAGATCTACCACGCCATGCTCCGCGATGAAGATTGCGCAATCATTCTCTGTCTCGCCGGCTCCATTTTTTCCGCAGGGCTAAAACAGGTTGTTGTCGATCTAGTCCGGCACAACATGGTGGACGCGATCGTTTCCACAGGCGCGATCATTGTCGATCAGGACTTTTTCGAGGCGCTCGGCTTCAGGCATTACAAAGGCGAGATCAATATGGACGACGACGTGCTGCGGCGGCTCGCGATCGATCGCATTTACGACACATACATCGACGAAGATGAGTTACGCATTTGCGATAGCACATGCGCCGAGATCGCCGACAAACTCGAACCGCGGCCGTATTCGTCGCGGGAGTTTATTAGCGAAATGGGTCGGCATTTAAAGGAGAACGCAAAGATTCGCGACTCAGTTATGCTTGCCGCCTTTGAAAACAATGTACCGATTTTTGTGCCGGCTTTTAGCGATTGCAGCGCCGGCTTCGGATTAATTCATCATCAATGGCATCATCCGGATCGACACATGAGTATCGATTCGGCGAAAGATTTTCTCGAGCTCACAAAAATCAAAATTGGATCGAAGCAGAGCGGATTGCTCATGATTGGCGGCGGCGTGCCGAAAAATTTCGCGCAAGATACCGTCGTCGCGGCTGACTACCTCGGCTTCGACATCGGCATGCACAAATACGCGGTGCAAATCACCGTGGCCGATGTGCGCGACGGTGCGCTCAGTGGATCGACATTAAAAGAAGCAAACTCGTGGGGCAAAGTCGATCAAGGTGCGGAGCAGATGGTTTACGCGGAAGCGACGCTGGCCCTCCCGCTTATCGCCGGTTACGCGTATCACAAGGGGAATTGGAAGAATCGTCGGGCGCGCAATTACGCGAAACTGTTTGATGAACCAGCGACGGCTAAGGCGGAGGAGCCCGCTGCGGTTGGTTAGCCAGCCACGCTAAAACGCGACAAGATCCCGAAACGCCTTTTCCGACATCTGAAACTCGTGCCAATTCGGATCGATTGTCGCTCCGAGCCGCTTTTAAAACTGAACGCCGCGTTCATTCCATTTTGCGACATCCCATTTGATCATACCGCAACCAGCCTCTTCAGCCTCTTTCGCGACGGCTTTCATTAGGAGCTTGCCAACGCCCTTGCTACGGCATCCGTCGGCAACATACAGCTCTTTGATCAACAGATTCGGCTTTGCTCGATAAGTGAAGGGCACAAAATAATAAACGAGGAACCCACCAATTCGCCGCCTGATTCGGCGATGAGACAGTAAAAATCGGGTGGTGAACGGCGGAACCCCTGTTCACGCAGCACTTCCTCAGTCACAGCGAAGTCGTTGGCGTATTTTTCAAACTCCGCCAGCTCGCGCATCAACGGAAGCAAATTGCAGACATCCGCTTCGACTGCCTTTCTGATTCGCGGCTTTGTCATTTCTGAACGAACACGAAGAATTTCACAAGATCTCTCCGGGAAAGTTCCTGCCAACGAGACGTTGGCAGCAGCACGCGAGACGCGTGCGCTACCCTTCCCAGAAGAATTTCGTCGGTCGATCAATTTCGGGCGGAAGACTCTTATGCACCGGGCAATTGAGGGCGGTTTGTTCCAGTACTTCGCGTTGCGGACAATCCTTCGGCAACGGAATATGAACTTCTGACGGTAATCCGACGATCCGACGGGGCGCGTCCTTCGACATTTCCTTTTGCACTGATACGGTCATTCCGCACAAATCAATACCAAGCTCCTGCGCCTTAATTCCCATAGTCGTGCTCATGCAGGTGCCCAGGGCCGTGGCTACGAGGTCGGTTGGCGAAAATTCCTCACCTTTGCCTTTATTATCGGTCGGAGCGTCGGTCGCGATTTTCGATTGCGAAGGCCCGTGGACAGCGTCGCAATGGAGTTCGCCGGTATAGGTGACGTCAATTTTAACCATGTTGAATTATGCGACGCCTTGCGCCCTTTGTCATGTCGAGCGGAGTCGAGACATCTCTTAATGACGAAATCCGACGAAGCTCAAATCGGTCAGAGTGTCAACTGTGCTCTTGTCATTTGAGCTTCGTCATCCTTCGTGCTTCGTCATTCGTGGTTCGTCATTTCCCGATAATCGCCGTTCCCTGAATCTGGTCGGCGTGCCGCTCCAGCTCATCTCGGAAAACGCGGGTAAGATCGACATCGTGCAAGATGATCATGTCGGTATCGTGCTTTTTGCGTTCGTCATTTTGCCAGCCTTCGTTCCACCAGCAGAAGCCGATGATTGCCGGCCATCGATTTGAGAGCAAATCTTCAAGCGCTGATTTTGCCCAGCGCGCTGCATTTTCGCGTGGATTATGTAGATCGCAGCCGAGCTCGGCAATGATGATTGGCTTGCCGGCCGCAATTTTCATGAGGCGGGGATAAGCCTCCCGCATTTTAAACGCGAAACTCTCGGTTCCATCGCGTGTCGTCGGCGTGGTTGGTCCGTAAGCGCTGAGCGCGACCCAATCGCAATAATTCTCACCGGGAAAATAGTTCTCGAAGCGATTCCATTTTTTCTCGGGCTCATCGAGCCAGTTCACGTGCCAGACCCATTGCAAATTATTGGCGCCTTCCGCGCGCATTAGATCAACAATGTGGCGGTACGCCGCGATGTAGCGCCGTGGACCCTCTCCCGCGCCGCCGTTCCATTCGCCATTCCAGCTAAACCAGTTTCCATTCGGCTCCGTTCCCCACTCTATCAAAATGGGCGATCCGAAGCTTTTCGCGTCGCGTGCCCACGCGCGAAGATCCGCATCGAATTCGCCAGCGATGATTTTCTCAAGTGTGAAAAATTTCTCTGCATGCTTTTGATCGATATCGGAACGGAGCATCAATCGGACGTATGGAATTTTCTTGAGATCCCGGATCCAGCTACACATCGCGACTGGGAATTTCCGAGACTCAAACCAGTTGTTGGAGAAATAAATCCAGGCCGTTTGTTTATCGACCGCTTGCTCGTAACGCGCGACATCTTCCGGCGTGACATCGTGCTCAGTCGGATCGTGTTCGTCGGTTCCAACGCCGCCCCAATAAAAGCCGTGATAAAGCTTCCCAGCTGGCGGCACCGTAACGCGCGCTGATTCAGCTTGAATATGCGCAATGCAGACCAGTCCGAGGAACGATCGACATAGGATGTGCTTCACGGTTCTGCAGGAAATAATGCGACGGTCATAGACCGCCGCTACAGAAAATCGCTGGAAGCTGAGGTTGCGACAGGTTCACTTCGCATTAGCCTTAAGTATGAACAAGAAAGTTACAGGAAAAGATTTAACAAAAGAGGCGCCGCGCAGTCCACGCATTCGGGTCGGCGGCTACGCGATTCTTGGACGCACCATCGACAAATGCCGCGCGCATGTGGCTGGCAATATTGGCGAATATCATTTCGATTGTCCGCTGGATAACATGCTTTTTGGCTTCAAAGGCGTGAAGGGCGACGATTTCAAGGCGCAGATCGAGCAGGGCGCGAGCGATCAGGAAATGGTCGAATGGCTTCACCGAAACGGCGAAGAGAAAACGCCGGACGAAATCAGGCGATGGGCCGAAGAAGTAGAGGCAAGCACCCTCTACAACGATCCGGAAAAGCGCGATTTCTTCAGTGAGGAGGCCAAGAAGCTTGGGCTCGAACCGGCCACGACAACGACGTTCGAATGGCTGGAATTGGACGACAAAGTCTCCTACGCGCAGGCAACGGCGTAGCGAACGGAAGTTATTGTCGATCTTACGTCTTGATGATCGGCGGTGGAATGTCTTCGGTCGGCCCCACGTCGATTCCGCGTCGTAGTTTGCTGTGGCGAACGCTGTAGCCGAAATAAATCAACATTCCAATAGCCAACCAGATGAAGAAACGACCCCACGTTTCGAGTGGCAAACTGAACATGAGCGCGCCGCAAAAAAATACGCCAAGAAGCGGAAAGACTGGCACCATTGGAACGCGAAACGGACGCAAACGGTCCGGATCCTTTCGACGCAGCATCAACACTCCGAGGCAAACCAGAACGAAGGCAAAAAGCGTTCCAATATTCGTGAGATCGGCGAGCGAGCCGATATCGGTCAACATCGCCACGCCACCGACGGCCGCGCCGGTCCAGATGGTGGTAACGTATGGCGTGCGAAAGCGGGAGTGGATTCGAGCAAAGTATTGCGGCAACAATCCATCCCGCGCCATTGCCATAAAAATGCGCGGTTGGCCGAGCTGAAACACAAGCAGAACAGAAGTCAGTCCGGCGAGCGCGCCCGCACTAACCAGTGCCTGCGCCCATGGTTTGCTGGCAAACGCCGTCGCGACGGCTGCCGAATCACCGAGGTAAACCGTGTATTTCAGTATGCCGGTGAGGACCCCTGACATCAAGACGTAAAGCAACGTGCAGATGATCAGGCTCGCTATCATTCCTATGGGCAAATCGCGCTGCGGATTCTTCGTTTCCTCCGCCGTCGTCGAAACGGCATCGAATCCGATGAATGCGAAGAAAACGATGGCGGCGCCGCTCATCACACCACCGAATCCGTTCGGAACAAATGGGTGCCAGTTGGTCGGGTGAACCATAAAAGCGCCGAACGAAATCACGAAAACGACGACGGCGACTTTGATTAAAACGATGGTCGTGTTCGTCCGCGCGCTCTCGCGAATGCCATAGACCAACAGCGCGGTCACGGCCGCGACGATGAGGAAGGCCGGAAGATTAACCGCGATTGGGTGCCCACCAAGGACCGGCAATGCCGTCGAAGAAAAATCCCGCAGCGTGTCGCCTCCCTTCGCCACGATGTCGGTCGCGGTTTTATAATCGGTCACCGCCCAGAGCGGAAATTTTATTCCAAAAAGGCTGCCGCAAAGTTTGACAAAATAACCAGACCACCCGACCGCCACTGCCATATTGCCGACTGCGTATTCAAGAATAAGATCCCATCCGATAATCCAAGCCACGATCTCGCCAAGCGTTGCGTACGAATAGGTGTAAGCCGAACCGGAGACCGGGATCATCGCGGCAAGTTCCGCATAGCAAAGCGCGGCAAAGCCGCAGGCAATCCCTGCCACGATGAAAGAAAATACCACCGCAGGCCCCGCACCTGGGCGGCCAAATACCAAATCGGCATGCGTAAGATAGGATATAGCAAAATTCAGCACTGGCGTTTTCCACAGCGAACCTAGTGCCTGCGCGTGCTCGCCAGCGGCGGCAGTTCCCGCGAGCGCGAAAATTCCCGCGCCGATAATCGCGCCAATACCAAGGCAGGTAAGATCGAACGCGGAAAGCGCGCGCTTCATCTGGCGCTCAGGCGCGGCCGCCTCCGCCATCAAATGCTCCGGGCTTTTGGTCTTGAAAAGGTACGAGGCCACGTCGCTTTTACTGGTTAGGCCGAGTCAATCACGATCGGACGTACATCGTGGCATCACGCTGGGTGCGGGGTCAATCTCAAGTTTCGCGACCCTGTCGAGCCGACAGAAAACATTCCAAATAGACGTTCGTGCCCAATTTCCCTAAGCTTGGGAGATGGCCGATGAAGTAACAAAACTCATTTTGGGCGACACGGCGATATCGGCAATCGAACAGCCTCCACCTTCCCGAAGGCGATTCTTTGGTAGGCGAAAAACCCAGCCGCCTCCGTTGACACATTGCGAGAATTGCGGCGCACTCTTGAGCGGACGCTTCTGCGCAAAATGCGGACAGGCGGCGATCAATTACCGCCGTTCTTTCAGGCATATCTTTGTCGATCTTCTCGATGAGTTCCTTAACTGGGACTCAAAGTTTTTCGCGACGATCGGCCTGCTTCTTGTCCGACCCTGGAAGCTGACGAATGAATTTCTCGCCGGACACCGCGTGCGCTATGTGCACCCGCTGCGGCTTTATTTGCTCGCGAGCATTGTCTTTTTCTTCGCCGTCAATTACTGGGCGAAATCGATTCATCTCCAGCCAGGCAACCTGCCGCCTGCAACTCGGGCTGAGATTAAATCGGAATTGGATAAGGAGAACTTGACGCCGGAGCAGCGCGCGAAAGTGGAACGAGCTCTAAACATGGCGAACATGTCGCCAGAAGCGGCCGCCATAATGGCCGCGAAAAGAAAAGATACGACTCAGGAGGAGACTGCTACCCCGCAAGCCACGCCAACGGCAAAAGAAACCGCAACGCCCGTTGTCGACTTCAGTCCGGCCTTCTTCCAGTCCGGCAATCCATCAACACCGTTCGAGAAATGGATAGAAACACGCGCGAAAGAAAAGATCGGCGAACATGGGACTAACTTACAGCTGTTTGCTAAAACGCTGATCAGCAATCTTCCTTATATGGTGCTTTGCTGCATCCCGCTCTTCGCCTTCGTGCTAAAAATTCTCTACGTCCGGCGCAAAGTCTTTTATATCGATCATCTCATCTACGCGCTTCATATTCACAGCTTCACTTATCTCGGAATCATGTTGATTGTTGCGGCGACTATTGGGTTGGGCCACATCGTTCCCAATGCGTTAGCCGGCTGGATTATTGGACTTCTCTGGCTGACTTTCGCGGTCCTGATTTTCCTGTCGATCCGCCGCGTTTATCGGCAAAACTGGTTCTTTACGATTTTCAAATTCTTCCTCGGCGGATTTGTTTATCTCATGGTCCTTTTCGTTGCATTTTTGGCAACGTTCTTCATCACACTGGCGTTGCCGTGACCAAAAGCGCAGAGTAACTGCGATGAAGCTTTGCGCACCCTTGTTCGCTCTGCTGGTCTCCGGGGCGGCAATCGCGAGGGCCGCGGACCGTCGCATCGCTTTTGAGCGCAATGACGCGATCTGAATCGCCAACCGCGATGGCACGGCCGAGAAAAAGGTTGCCGATGGAGTTTTCCCCGCCATTTCGCCCGGCGGGACAGCCGTTGCATTTAACACTGTGGAAAAGAACGGCACGACTTATGTGCGTCACATCGCCGTGCTCGAAATCTCAACCGGCAAGACCACGGTGTTCAAGGACGTCCCGAGCGACAACAGCTATTATCCGACGTGGTCGCCAGACGGGAAGCGCATTCTCTTTACGCTGCGTCAAAATGAGGTCTGGGACCTTGGCCTCATCAACTCAGATGGAACTGACTTTCGCGTTCTGAAGAAAGGCGCGCAGAACGAGGTCACCCGTTATTCGCCGATTTGGGCGCGCGATGGTCAGTCGGTTTTTTGTCAGGATATGACGAACATTTACCGGCTTGGACTTGATGGCGCTGTCCTAGCGCAATGGAAGATCGACAAAATCATTCCGAATGGCGGCATGACCGGTGATGGCCAGATCGACGTGTCGCCCGATGGCAAACGCTTGCTTGTCAGCGTCGACATGAACGAAGAAGCTCAGCGCAAAGATCGGGATGGGCCGGTACCAGCGCTTTGGTCTTTTGATCTCGATTCACAACGCTCGGTCCGACTGACTTCGAAAAAACTTTTTGGCTGGGACGGCGTTTGGTTCGACAAGGACAATATCCTCTTCCTCAGCCGGGCCGCTGGCGAACAGGACGACTCAATTTATCGGATGCCGATCAACGGAAAAAATTCAAAGCGCCTGATCAAAAATGCGCGCTTCCCAAGTGTTAATCTGCCGTGATTGGAATAACAATCGCCTGGCGCATGAAAGCATTTGCGTTTTCGATTTTTTTCTGTCTCAGCCTTACCGCGCTCGCAGGTGACCCGCAGCGAAAGATCGCCTTCGAACGCGGGAACAATGTTTCACGCATCGCGTTCAACACCGAAGCCGACGCAAAGACGCGTCCCGGTCCCGAACGCCACATCGCAGTCGCCGACCTCGCCAGCGGCAAGGTCAGAATTTTCAAAGATATCCCGAGCGATAATTGCTTTGGCCCTGTTTGGTCGCCGGATGGATCGAAACTCGCGTTCTCGATCATGGCTGAGAAGGAATGGAGGCTTGGTTTGGTCAACGTTGATGGCTCGGGTTTTGATTTTGTAAGAAATGCGGAGCTAAAGGGCGATGCATTCGGCACGCCCACCTGGTCAGCCGATGGTAAATCGATTTTCTGCCACGACCTGGACAATCTTTATCAGATCGATTTCGACGGAAATGTTCTTAAAAGGTGGAAGCTATCCGAAGTGCTGACCGAGGCGGGCATGAACGGCGGTGATCGGCTCACTGTCTCGCCTGATGGGAAGACATTGCTGATGGATGTAGATCTTGGCGCGGAACATGAACGCAAAAATTGGGATGGACCGCAGCCCGCGATTTATAAATTCGATCTCGCCACGGCGTAAACCACGCGCATGACGGGGAAGAATGATTTTGTCTGATAGACGGCAAGAATGCCAAGCTGCTCGCGAAGCACGCGCGCACGCCGAGCGTCAGTGCGCCCTAGGGTCTCGCCTCGACCTTAACTGAGAAGTTCTCTCGCTTTCGCAAGCGCCTCCGCAATCTTGCTTGCGTCGTTGCCGGCGCCCTGAGCATTCTCTGGGCGACCACCGCCTTTTCCGCCCACGATTGGCGCGATCTGCTGAATCAATTTGTTCGCCTGAAACTTCGACGTCATTTCTTTTGAGACGGATGCGACTAACGCGACTGATCCCTTTGCAGCGCTTGCGAGGAAAATCGGGCCCTTAAATTTTGATTTGAGCGCGTCCCCGACTGCTTGCAGCAACTTTCCGTCAGCGTTCGGCACTTCGGCCACGCAGAAGTTTTTTCCTGCGTGTGACGCCGCCAGCTCATTCGCGATTTGCACAGCCCGGCTTCGCAACTCGGCCTCGGCAGCTTTGGCACTTTGCTTTTCCCAATCGCGAACTTCGGCTTCGATCTTTTCTAGATGCGCCGCGCGTCCATCGACTTGTTGGAGCATTTCAGTTGTGGTTGCGTCGCTTTCAAAAGCAGGCAGCGCCGCGATGTCAGGTTTCTTGCGCGCCAAGGCTTCAAGCTTGTCTTGCTGACGCGCAGCTTCCTGCTTCGCCCAGCTACGTGTTGCGTCACCTGCGATTGCTTCGATCCGGCGAACGCCAGCGGCGATCGCTTCTTCCTTCACGATCCGGAAGGGGCCGATTTCGCTGGTGGATCTCACATGGGTCCCGCCGCAAAGCTCCATTGAGTAACCATCGAGTGCTTTCGGTTCGCCACCGATCTGCAGAACGCGCACCGTGTCGCCGTATTTCTCGCCAAAAAACTGGATGATAT
>VBQB01000251.1 GCA_005887855.1 Verrucomicrobiota bacterium
CGAAACGCAAAGGCACCGACACAAACACAGCTTGGGCGCAGGGCGGAGTGGCATGCGTGACCAGCGATGAAGATTCTTTCGAGCTGCACGTCCGCGACACACTCGAGGCAGGCGCCGGACTTTGCGATGAGACGGCCGTTCGCAGGATTGTCATGGAAGGTCCGGATCGAATCCGAGAGTTGATGGAATTTGGGTTGGAATTTGATGAGCGCGAGGTCTCTGGCCATCGCGAACTCGATCTTGGCAAGGAGGGCGGCCACTCGAAGCGCCGGGTGCTGCATGTGCTCGGTTTCGCAACAGAAGATCGCTGTCTTGGCGTCTACGTTCTGGATGAAAGAACGGGAGAAGTAGAAACGATCCGTTCGGATCGAATCGTGCTGGCGACGGGCGGTTGCGGCAAAGTTTACTTATACTCGACCAACCCGGATATCGCGACCGGAGACGGCGTAGCGATGGCGTGGCGGGCGGGCGCCGTGATTGCAAACATGGAGTTCATCCAATTTCATCCAACATGCCTGTTTCACGCCAAGGCGAAATCATTTCTCATCTCGGAAGCCCTGCGCGGCGAAGGCGGAATCTTGCGCAATAGTCGCGGCGAGGATTTCATGAAACGGTACGATCCGCGGGGCTCGCTCGCTTCGCGCGACATCGTGGCCCGTGCGATCGATGCAGAGATCAAGCGCGCGGGCGCGAAATGCGTCTTTCTGGACATCACGGACAAGTCGCCGGAATTTATTCGGGAACGTTTTCCGCATATTTACGAGACGTGCTTGGGATTCGGGATCGACATGTCGAAACAGCCGATTCCAGTCGTGCCGGCGGCGCATTATCAGTGCGGTGGAATCAAGACGGACGTGAACGGCGCGACGAATTTGCTCGGGCTATATGCGATTGGCGAAGTCGCGTGCACCGGATTGCATGGGGCGAACCGCCTTGCGAGCAACTCGTTGCTAGAAGGTCTGGTCGTGGCGCATCGCGCGGCAGCGTCATCTGTACAGGCGCAAAAGCGATCAAAACAGAAAATTTTGTTGCCTGAGTGGGAATCGGGAAATGTGCAGGACGTCGATGAACTGGTCGTAATTTATCATAACTGGGACGAGATCAGACGCCTGATGTGGGATTACGTAGGAATTGTGCGCACGGATAAGCGGCTACAGCGCGCGAGCGCGCGCCTGCGAAATCTCCAGCGCGAAATTCGTGAGTTCTATTGGAATTTCAAAATATCGGTGGACCTTCTGGAGCTGCGTAATTTGGCTACGGTGGCGGCGTTGATTGTCGATTCGGCGTTGAGTCGAAAAGAGAGCCGTGGCCTGCATTACACCCTCGATTATCCCGAGGCAAAAGACCGGCAATTCAAGCGCGAAACCGTGCTTAGTCGCGGCTGAAATTCGAAAGTCGTGGTTTGCGGCCTATTCCGCATCTATCCCCGGCACCGTTTTTTGCCTATGGAAAATGGCTTGCCTAAATGCAGGTAATCAGATAAAGGGGAGCGGCAATTTATAGATGAAGAGACTTTTGGCGGTTTGTTTGATCTTGGGAATAGCTAACGCGGCTAAAGCCGACGAACAATCGACTTCGCCATACGCAACCGCAGGGGATTTTGCCAAATATGCGATGAAGCTGCGGGAGCAGGCGCTGCTTAAAGTTGAGCCGCAAGTTTTTGTGCCGACAAGTTCGCGCCCTACGACGCAACGGTTCCCGTGGAAAATGAACATCGTGACTACGGTATTTTGGGTTGGGGAGCAGGCTGGAGGTAACAATCCTGTGCCCAATTTCAAAAGCTGCTGGGATGCGAATTGGACAGGCAGTTACGGTGGCTTCGATAATCCCGATTCGTCGTCGCGGCGCAATTATATTCCGGTGTCTTTCATACCGCACCAAAATCCCTTCTATTGCGCGCTGCCGTACAACGACGTCACACACGGTCAGTTCAAACCGGAAGCGCCGCTTGTTATCCCCTGGTTCAAGCAGGCCTACACAGGACCGGGCCAATCAGTGTGCAGAGATCGTTGGATCGCCATTCGCAAAGGCAATCGTACTTGCTACGCGCAATGGGAAGATTGCGGCCCCTTTCGCACCGACCATTTTCAGTACGTTTTTCAAAGTGAACGGCCGAAGCCGAATCTCAATCATGGAGCAGGTCTGGATGTTTCTCCCGCTGTTCGCGATTATCTTGGACTTGCACCGACCGACGTAACGGATTGGCAATTTGTTGAAGTAAGCGATGTGCCTCCGGGGCCCTGGCGGAGCTACGGAGAGAACAATCACTTCGTCATTGCCCGCCGCCAAACGGAGAAGCGGGTCGCCGAACGAAGCTTCGGAGCCGCCAAGAAGTAATCGATAAGCCAATATTCTTCGGCTTGATCGAGACGCGTGCCAAGAGTGTCGATCTTCGGCGTCTTCAGCCACCCTCAGCTAGTGACTTGGCGAAGATTCGGCAGACGGAATTGTCGATGTTGACGACGACGGAGCGACTGTTGCTGGAACGCTTACGTGTGTTCCCGTCGATGGCTGGGGCGGCTGCGAGACTAGCATGCGAGTCAATTCCGACACTGTCACGAATTTAAAGCCTTTGGCCTGGAGCTGATCAAAAGTCGACGGCATGGCTTCAATCGTCCCCGGGTGAATATCGTGGGATAAGACGATCGAGCCGGGCCGTGTTTCTTTGAGAATGCGGTTACAAACTACAGATGGTCCGGGCCGTTTCCAATCGTATGGATCGACGTCCCAGAGAATGATCTGATACCCGAATTCATCGTGGATCCAGCGTTTTTGGCGCGCTGTGATTGATCCATAGGGTGGCCGCAGCAAGGTCGGCCGGACGCCTGTGGCATTCTTAATTGCATCGTCGGTGCGCGTGAGTTGGCGACGTACGCCCTCGTCGGACATCTTACCGAAGTTTGGATGCGACCAACTGTGGTTTGCAATTTCATGGCCTTCGCGGGCGGCGCGCTCAACGATCTCGCGATGCTCCGCGACGTTTTCGCCGATCACGAAGAAAGTTGCTTTGATATGATGAGCGGCAAGGAGATCAAGCAGTTTCGGGGTCAGCGTGGCACTGGGGCCATCGTCAAAAGTCATCGCGATGTAGGGTCCAGCGACATGGACTGAATTGAATGTGATATTCGATTCCCCCGGGGCGTTCCGACCATTTTTTTCCGCGCCTTGCGATACGGGCGTGGGTTCGGCGCGGAGGCAATGGGCCGTAACGAGTGCGATAGAACAAGACAACAACAGACGAGGAACCGACATGAACGAGAAAATGACGAACCGGATGCGTCTATCTAGCAGAGGCGGCTAGTTACGCAAGGCATGTGGCTGACCAGATTGAATTAGAAACGAGCAACGCTTTCCGCGTTGCAGTTACTGTCTCGCGCGACGGCGCTCAGCCCTTGCGCAATTTTTCCAGTTGTGCGATGAAAGCTGCCGTCCCGTCCGCGAAATAGCCGTCGTACTGCCAAAGCTTTTGGCCGTCGCCATTGAGCACTACGATTGTGGGAAATCCTCCCACCTGGTATTGCTGCGCAAGCTCTTGATTCTGCTTTCTCAGTTCGGCGTTTTGCAGTTTCGCCCGCGGGAAGTCCACTTCCAGGAGAACGAGATTCGCGCGCGCGTAATCTTTAAACTCCGATTGCGAGAGAATTTCCTTGTCCAATTTCTTGCACCAGCCGCACCAATCCGAGCCGGTGAAATCGATTAGCAGAAACTTGTTGCCCGCTTTGGCCGCCTGCTGCGCCGTTTTGTAATCACTAAGCCAGCCGGCCCCAGCCCGCGCACACGGTGGAACAAGAAAAAGGAGAGCTGAGGCGACGAGAAGGATCAAGCGAAGTTTTTTCATCGGGGTAACTTCGACCAGACCAGAGTCCAGCGCAAGACGGTGAAGCGTATCCTCCACCGGAATTTATTCCGCATCGTTGCCGCAATAGCCCGGCGCGGAGCGCCGGGCTATGAACGGGTCCGGGATCTAGCGAATATGTCCCGAGACGAGCTTTGTCATCTCAAACATGCTCACCTGACTCTTGCCGTTAAATACCGGCCTGAGGGAGTCATCCGCGTTGATCATGGTTCTTTTCTTTTTATCCTGGCAACCATGCTTCTTGATGTAGTTCCAAAGCTTTTTGGTAAGCTCGGAACGCGGCAGCGGCTGCGACCCAACGATGGCAGCAAGCTTATCGTCGGGTTGGACTGGTCTCATGAAGGCGGGATTCGGTTTGCGTTTGGAAGGTTTCTTTTTGGTTTTCGGCATAGAGGCTGATTAACGCTTCGCTCGCAAGAGGGCAATACTAATTTTGACGAAACGAAAAAAATATTGCTAGGCCACTCGGCGGACAGCCAGAGCGGCCATGTCATCTGGCAAAGCGTCTTTACCCTTATCTGGCACTGCTTGATCCAAGATTCGCATAAGCAGCGCCTCGGCATTCGGCGCAGAATGATCGAGCATTTTCGCCAGGCGCTCCGGAGCGAGGCGCAGCCGTTCGCCTTTTGCCGCGCCAAATAAACCGTCCGTGTAAAGAAGGAAAGCATCACCCAATTCAAGGTCGACAATTGTTTCTGTAAATTCGGGGAGTTCGATCAAACCCAAAGGAGGCGCGATCGATGCGATCGACTCGGTCGCGCCGCTGTGTCGTGCGATCAGCAATGGAGGATGACCCGCGCCAACCACGCTCGCCCGCCCGGTCCCCGGGTCGACGGCGACACACATCGCAGTCATAAAAGAACGTGCGCCAAAAATACTGCGAAAGTCATTGTTAACTGCTTCCATGATCCGGGCTGGTGTGTCGTGCTCGACACTGCCATGATGAAAAAGAAGTTTCGCCAGGGTGGTAAGCAGCGCTGCAGCCGCCCCGTGGCCGGTGCCATCTGCGATCCAAAACAACATTCGTCGATCTTTCATGCGGAGCCAGCCGTAGATGTCGCCGCCCACTTGAATTACGGGCCAGTAGCGCGCGGCAACCTCCCATCCTGGCAGCGTGGGCGGCCTTGGTGGAATCAATGACTGCTGCGTCAAGCGGGCCGCGGCGAGATCGCGCTCGAGATTGCGACGCCATTCTTCGAGCTCATCTTTTTGTCGCTGTAACTGGCGCCGCATTGACCGCAGCCGAAGCTGGGTTTCAATTCTCGCGCGCAATACTGCGGCGTTGATCGGCTTGGTTACGAAATCGTCCGCCCCAGCTTGCAAGCAGAGCACCTCACTCTCTTCGCTGCCGTGTCCCGTCAGCATGATAGCGGGAATTTGCGCGACGGCAGGATCGCTATCCGCACGCAGACGTTTCAACACTTCGGCGCCGTTCAGCCCCGGCATATCAAAGTCAAGAAGAAGAAGCGAAGGCTGCTCGGCGCGCATAAGTTCCAATGCCTTGCCCCCATTGTCGGACTCGTGGCACTCGTAGCCGGCGGCCACCAGCATTTGCGCTAGGATTTTGCGACTCATCCCGTCATCATCCACGATCAAAATCTGTCCGTTTGATTTCTTCGACATCTTTTCTTTGGATTCGGATGAAATGCGGCTCGCCATTGTATTGATGTCGATCTTTGCTAGAAGCGCCAGCGCCCTAATGAGGAAGCGATTTAGTGATTGGCAACGAGTTGGACTGCGGATAGGTTTGTGACAGCATTCCCACTTATGAAATTCTCACTGCCGTTTGCTCTGCTCACCGCCTTCTTTGTCGCTTCATGTAGTGAAGAGCCGCCACCGCAATCTAGCCGTCATCACGCTGCCAGTTATCCGCCAAACCAGCCTGAGGAATATCCGCCTCAGCAACAACCATTCAATCCTAATGGGCCCGTTCAACCCCAGGCGAGCCCGCGGGAAGAGGTTGCAACTACGCCCGTTCCAACGGCTGCGCCGACGAAAGTAGCGAAGGGAGATTATCCATATGGGATTCCTGTTCCGGGTAAACCTCACCTTGTGGAGAGCCCTTTTTCGCCCGGTAAATACGTTGACGTAGAGGGTTTTCCCCCAGGGACGGAAGTGAAGGATCCGTACACTGATAAAATCTTCCTCGTTCCGTAACTAGGCCACGCACTCGGCGCGCTCGCAAAATTGAGCGTCAGACGCGTGCCAATTGCATTTTGCCGCCGCGAAGGAAGCTGGACAACCGCGTCTTATATCCGATGCTGATCTTCGCGCGCCAATAAGGCGGCGCGGCGATCTTGCCGCCGCAAGAAATTTCAGAATTCTATGGAATTACGGGTTAAACGAGCGCCTCGGATTGATATCGAAATCACCGTTCCAGGCGATAAAAGCATTTCGCACCGCGCGGTAATCATTGCAGCTTTGTCCAACGGCGTATGCGTCCTAAACGGATTTCTCCCGAGTGAGGATTGCATGCACACGGTCAACGCGTTGCGCGCTCTCGGTATTCAGATCGAACAACCCGAACGGGACACGCTAGTGGTTCACGGAAAGAGGCGTGTGCTTACGCCGCCCAAAAAGGAAATCGATTGCGGAAACTCCGGGACGACGATGCGGCTTCTCGCTGGTTTGCTCGCCGGACAAACATTTGAGAGTCGTCTCGTCGGTGATTCCGGGCTCTCGCGCCGGCCGATGGAGCGCGTGGTCGCGCCGCTTCGTAAAATGGGCGCCCACGTCCTCGCTGAAGGGCCGGACCACACGCCACCACTCCGCGTCCGTGGAGGCTCGTTGCGTGGAATTAATTACCGCTCGCCGATTGCGAGCTCGCAGGTGAAAGGTGCACTGCTTTTTGCTGGTCTTTTCGCCAAGGGCAAGACCACTGTCGTTGAGCCCTCGATCACCCGTAGCCACACGGAGCTACTGTTTAATTATTTTCTCGTGCGCACGGCAAAGAACGGCGACGGCAGTATCAGTGTCTTTGGTGATCAAGTGCCGGAGTCCCGCGACTTTACGATTCCGGGCGACATTTCCTCGGCAGCTTTTTGGTTAGTCGCTGCTGCGGCGCAACCCGGAGGTCATCTGCTCGTGCGCGAAATTGGTTTGAATGATACGCGAACAGCAGTGCTCGGCATCCTACTCCGAATGGGCGCGCAAGTACGCGAAGCCGTCGAAGGCGTTGATCAACTTGAACCGCATGGAATCGTCGAAGTTACTGGGGTCCCGCTCAAAGGCACTGTCATTCAAGGTAAAGAAGTGCCGCAGGTTATTGACGAGCTGCCGATACTCGCGGTGGCAGGTGCTCTGGCAAATGGCACAACGATTATTCGGCATGCAGAGGAGTTGCGCATCAAAGAGACCGATCGCATTGCCGCGATCGCGCATAATTTGCGTGTTATGGGCGCAAAGGTCGCTGAAATGAATGATGGCCTCGAAATTCATGGACCGGCTGCTCTGCATGGAGCGCGCGTGGCGAGTTTTGGAGATCATCGCATCGCGATGGCGTTTGCCGTGGCGGGTCTCTTTGCCGAGGGCGAAACGATCATTCAAGATGCCGACTGCATCCGCGAATCCTATCCGGGCTTCGAAACGGTGCTCGAACAGTTTACCAATCCGAAGCGAATGCAGATAAGCACGCCCGTGATCGGTTCGCTCTCCCCCGCGCGCGCCGAGCGCGTCGAGGAAGCCTGATCAACAAGGCTTCGCGCACCCGAAGGCTTTCTGCGTCTACGTAAGTTGAAATGCAATAATTCGGGCATGCGCAAAGGTTCTCATCGCGTCATTGCAATTGATGGGCCTGCTGCCTCGGGGAAAAGCAGTGTTGCGCGAGAGCTTGCGCGGCGGCTCAGGTTCGTTTACGTGAACTCGGGCGCGATTTATCGCGCGATCACGTGGCACATTCTGCAGCGTGGGATAGATCCTCGTGACAGCGCGCACATAGCGCAAGCTGTCGAGTCCGCCAAGCTCGCTTGCGATATTGTGAACAACGAGTCGCGCAGCTTGATCGCTCGTATCGATCCAACGGATCATTTGCACGACGATCTCGTAAACGAAGGTGTTTCCCACGTCAGCAGCGTTCCTAGGGTCCGCGGAGTTGTCGTCCAGAAAATGCGCGATTACGCGCACAGTCATAACTTGGTTATTGAGGGCCGGGACATCGGATCGGTTGTTTTTCCAGACACCCCCTACAAATTTTATCTCGATGCCTCACCTGAGGTGCGTCTGCGTCGCCGTGCGGCGCAAGGGCAGCGGGACGAAATCACCATGCGTGACCACGCCGATTCTTCACGGCTTGTCTCACCGCTCGTCGTCGCGCAGGATGCCCATGTTATCGATACGTCGCTGTTGACGATCGAAGGAGTCGTCAAGGAGATCATTGACCGGCTCGAACAAAAGGGCCTCCATGTGTCCTCCTGACTCCTCTGGTTCAAAGATTAACGATGAATGTTTATTACTGGCTCGGGTACAATTTGTCTCGCTTGGTCGGCCACATTTTTTTTCGCCTTCGGATAATTCATCGGGAGCGTATGATCCAAAGTGGTCCGGTGATTCTAGCGATGAATCACCAGAGTTACCTCGATCCGCCGCTTGCCGGCATCGCGTGCGACCGCGCGATCTATTTTCTGGCGCGGAGGACGCTGATGGACTTGCCATTGTTCCGCTGGCTCTTGCCGAAGCTGAACGTTATCCCGGTTAATCAGGAGGGAATCGACCGCAGCGCGCTCAAGGCGTTGATTCGAGTTCTAAAGTCGGGAAACGCAGCGCTGGTTTTTCCAGAAGGTGCGCGGACGCTTGACGGCAACCTGCAGCCTGCTCAGCCCGGGATGGGACTCGTGATCGCAAAGACGCTCGCCCCAGTCGTGCCAATGCGGATCTTTGGTGCGCATGAAGCTCTGCCGCGTGGAGGCGGCGGTTTGCACCTTGTTCCAATCACGGTTGTCGTTGGAGAACCGATTTTTTTCACGGAGGCCGATCTCCAATCCTCGGGTAAGGATCTCTACGGACGACTAAGTCAACGTGTTATGGACGCGATCGCAGCGTTGCACTTGAATTAACCTAGGTTTGCGCGCGCACGCTCGACGTCGATACTTTAGGGATGAATTCACCGCAGCGGGCTCGCGACGCTCCGCCATCGTCCCAAGTTCCAAAGAGCGGTGTAGTGCTCTTGCTGGTAATCGTTGTGGCAATGGCGCTGCTTGCGCTTTACGCCAATCTCCAGCGTTTTCGGCGTGATCAGGTCGAAACTGTCATCGTAAAACCCGCACCTTTGTCATCGGCGTCGCAGTGAGTTGTTCCGTCGACGACATCGCTCTTAAGTCCCTCGTCCGAATAACGAAGAGAGTCATGGTCTATGCCTAACAAGAAAAGATCTTTGCCCGGAAATCGCCTCGCCGTCGACCACGCCGTAGCGAGCCGGAAGTTGGTCACGCGCTGTGGCTAACATCGACCAGCGAATTTGCGTGTTGCGCGGCGAGCTCGCGGGCGTATTCGAGCGTGTCGATGGAATCGACATTTTTGTCGCGCCGAATCGCTTTGATCCGGGGGAATCGCAGGGCGAGTCCACTTGCGTGCCGCGAGCTTGGCTGGATTGAATTGAATGCGACTTCGAGCACGATATCCGGTTTCACTTCCCGATAACGGCCCCGATCGATAATCGTGTTTTGTTTGAAGTGCTCAGTCAACTCTGCAATCTCTGCGT
The DNA here is from genome assembly GCA_005887855.1 of Verrucomicrobiota bacterium. Next base: position 9,552 of record VBQB01000251.1, read on the forward strand.
CGGTTAATCCGCTGTAAGCTTTGCCGATCGGCAAAAGGTCGCCGGTAGTTTCATTCCGCACTGCAAATATGTAATCGCTCAGGACGTTGTTGCGCTTGCCATGGCCAAGTTCTGCGGCGACGACCACCACATCCAGCGTGGCCAGCTCCTTCTTTAGTTTGAACCAGAGCATTCCACGAGTCCCTGGTGAGTAAAAGCTCTCCGGATTCTTGATCATGAGGCCTTCGTTTAAGCGCCGGCGCGCCTGCTGGAAGATTTGCTCGATCTCGGCCGCGGAATGCGCCGGAAGCACTTGGGCCGTCTGAAACTGCCGCGGTAGTTGCAAGCCGCCGAGCCTTTCGCGCCGCTTGCGCAACGGTGTTTTCAGCAAGGAGCGTCCGTTTAGCCAAAGGAGATCGAAGATAATAAATGCGACTGGCACATTTGCCGCGACGCCTGCGAACAAATCGGCGCTATCACTCTTGCGCCCGAGCCGCTTTTGAAGGTCGAAGAACGTGAGCTTGCGATCTTGTTCGTAGGCGACAATTTCACCATCGACAATCAACTCTTCCTCGAACTTCTCTGCTTGCGCCGCCAGTTCTGGAAACTGATCCGTAATGCGTCGCAAATCGCGCGAGAAGATTTCTACCCGTTCTGCGTTGCGATGAAGCTGCGCGCGGATCCCGTCAAACTTATCTTCAACGTAAACTGTAGCTGCATTTGTAGATTGTTCGTCTGCAAACCGTTGCCATACTGCTTCTGCCGTTGGCTCGGGAGTCGCGAGCATGCATTTGATCGGACGAAAGATCGACAACTCTGCACGGTGCAATTCTCTTCGCAAAGCGAGTGCCGCAGTTGCGCCGATATCACCCAGCAGCATATTTGCTTCCTTCACCTCACCGAGCGGCACCTCGAAGGCGCGGGCGATTGCGTCTTCCACAAGGCCCTCCCGCAAACCGATGCGCAAGTCTCCCGTGAGAATCTTGACTACGTATTGGCCTTCACGCGCGGAAAGTCTTGCCAAGCGTGATTGTAATAGCTCGGTTTTTGCAACCGGACCCCGGGCTTTGTGCAACGCCTCGAAGAAATCGTGCGACTGCACGAGGGTAAATGGTTCGGGTTTGGTTCTGCCGCCGAGTGCTTCGAACGCAGTTTTCCCGGCGTCGCCGTGGCTGTGTGCGATGCGGTGAAATTCCGCATCGCCTAATTCCGCTGCACCCAAAATTGCGCGATAAATGATAGATCCTCCCACTTGCAATGTCCGGAGGTCGCTCTGCGCAAAAGCTCTCCCGGTAAAGTAGGTCGTCTCAATCGGAAGCTGATCTTGATCAAGCGTGCGCAAGTGATCGGCCAACAGGCGAATCTTTTCCAGCTTCGCCGGCGTAGCGGCAATCGCTTCACCGACCGTAGCAAACGTGCCGAATTCGGATTTGCGAAGGACTAATGTGCCCGCCGTACTGTTCCGATTTGCGGGCAACGCATCTCTGACATTTTTTTTCGGCAGGGCGAGCTCCATTTGATTGTCTTCGGTCAGCGCCCACGCCTCCACACCGCGGTCTCGCAGATCGCGCGCGAAGTCTGACGCGAAACCGTGGAGCGTGAACACCCGTTTCGGCTTCACAAGATCGACATATCGAACTAGGTCGTTGTAATCAGCATGGTCCGAGAGAGGAAATGCAACGTCAACTTGGTAGCGATAGACTGCATTCGGGTCGACCGCCCAACCGCTGATCATCGCGACGCGTTTACGCGGAATTTTCTCCAGCATAGGCGACCGATTCGCGCTCGGCGGGCAGATCAAAACTTTTCCCCCAACGTCGTTCGCATTGTAGCGGACATATTTGCAAAATGATTGGTCGAACTGCTCGTAGATGCGGGTCATCTGGTACACGGAGCCGTGCAACATGGGTGTGAGCCCAGCTCCGTCGAGCGAGCAGAGAATTTCCTGCGCTTTTCCTAACGAGTAACCGAGCAGCACGGGCACTTCCCCCTCCTCAATTGTTTCGCGACAAAAAGCGACTACCTGATCGATTACATGTTCGGTTGGCGGAAATCGGTAGCGCGGCAAGCCAAAGGTCGTTTCCATGATTAATGTATCGGCTTGCCGCCATTCCGCCGGCTCGGCGGATTTGCCTGGACGCAGTTTGAAGTCGCCGGTGTAAAGCAACGTTTCTTCCTTAGTGAAAAGGAGAAATTGCGCCGAATCAAAAATATGACCGGCGGCTAACAGCATTAGATCGACATCATGCACGATTTGTCTTTCACGAAATGGTAGTACATGCTCCGTTCGTTTGCCCGGCAGTCGAGCCTGCATCAAACGCGCGGTTCGCTCGGAGACGATGATCTCATCGTGCAGGGCGATGTGATCGCTATGCGCGTGCGAGACAAAGGCCAAGCGCTTCGCGTCCCAAGGGTCGAGCCACAGGTCCTGCTCCGGCAAGTAAACACCGCGGTCATAACGGATATCGATCACCGGAAAAGTTATACGCGAATTTTAAGAGGAAAAATGGTTTAGTTGAACACACGAAAAGCGTCGTCCCATTCTCAGGTCCGGTCCTAGTTTCTTCGTTTTCTGATGTTGTGTTGATAGCCGCAGCATTGACACGCCATGTCAGAACCGGTTTTATTGAGTCGATGAAGTTTGTTGCCGCACCAATCGGCTTGATCTTTTTTGCCTTAACTGGTTTCAGCGTAGGCGCGGTCGAAGAACCCAGGATTCTCGAAAAAGTGACGCCGCTCCCCGTCGCGTTGAGCAACGATTTCCAGTTCCGGAAAACGAAGCTGTTTTTCTTGAGCGAAAAAGCACCCGAACGAGCCCAGGCGCGACAGACGACTAGCACCCTTTCACCTGGATCGCTTTCAGGCAGTTCAGCGCCGGCTCAGAAAACGCTGACGCTTCAGGACGTGCCGATCACCTTTGAGCGTCAATACCGTCTCTTCGGCGCAGTGACGAGGCTCGATCAACGCCAACGCTATGGCGATTACTTCGATTTTTTTTGGCATGCCCGGAGGGCGGCCAATCTGACCGTGCGCTTGGAATATCGCCAGGAGAAACTGCACTCCTTCGTCCAAGCGCAGGAGATTTCCTATCCAAACGTTCACGGGACTCATAAAACGGAATTCAAAGTCGTTGGCGATGATTACTTTGACGACGGACGGGTGATCGCCTGGCGTTGCTTGCTCATTGAAAATGGGCGGATTGTGTCGGAGAACCGCTCCTACATGTGGGAGTAAGCGGGAACGGGCGGTTCTAAGATAGCTTTTCCAAGGTCTCAGGTTCAACACTGCGTGGAAGCTTCCAGGTTTGACAGCGTGCCTGTCGATCTTGTATCTTCTGTAGAGTAAACGTGGAGTCATCGATTCAAGTAGGGGTAAACGGTCCAGCCGTATGGGTGAAAGTAGAGGGTAAAGGAAATTTCCTGAACAGCGGGAACCTGAAGGAGTTTGCTCGCGCGATGCTGGACCGCGGTTATCGCGAATTTGTAATCGATTTGGCAGATTGCGCAATGATGGATTCCACCTTTATGGGTACGATGGCCAGCGTGGCGCTGCGCTTGAAGGAGCTCGGCCGTGGCCATCTGCACGTCGTTCACTGCGGGAATCGCAGCCGGGAACTCCTCTCTGGGCTTGGTCTTGATCAAATCTTCAGTATTCATGTCGATGGTGCGGCGCCGCCTGAGTGTGAGGCGTTCCAACGCCGTCCCTCCGCCGAGGTGCCAAAGGGAGAAAAACAGGAGCAAATGCAGACGATGTTGGAGGCGCACGAAGCCCTTTGCGAGGCGGCGCCGGAAAATCTCACCCGTTTTAAAGACGTCCTCGATTATCTAAAACAAGACCTTCATCACGAGACGCCTTCGAAGTAAGCTGGCCCTTGCTCATGTGGCCGACCCTTCTCTTCGGACTGCTTCTCGCGTCTGTGGCCGGGTGGATTCTTACTGCCTACTCCCAAAGGCAGCGGATTCGCACGCTGGAACGCTCTCATGAGGAAATTCAGGTCGAGGAAACACTTGTTTTCGATTTTCTGCACGGGCTCGGCGAAGCCTTTAGCGAAACCATTCGACCTCATGAACTGCACCGGCTCATCGTCGAGGGCGCGACGCGCATTCTCGACGCACACGGTGGCGCACTTTATCTGGCCGATCGTACGGGAGGAAAGCTCACGCCGGCGTTCATTTCCAAAGGCTGTCCCCCGCTGGTCGATGTTCCGCCGAACATTGTGCAGCAAGCGGCCGCCACACCCATCGCGCTCGAGAGTTACTTGCGGCTGCACGCGATCGCTCCAGGTGAGGGGATGATCGGTCGGGTCTGGCAATCAGGGCAGCCAGTTTGTTTGAGCGAATTCTCCGAGGCGCCGGAGTTGGCGAATTTGCGCAAGAGTGCTTTTGGCACTGCGTCGGTCATGGCCGCATCGCTCTCCTACGGAAAACAAGACCTGGGTGTCCTCGCCCTCGCGAATGGCCCGATGGGCGCGCCGTTTTCGCAAGGCGACTTTGTGGTTTTTAAATCGATCGCCGAGCAGTCGGCCTTTGCGCTCTATAACGCCATCATCTATTCGATGGCGAACGAAAAGAAGCGGCTGGACCATGATCTTGAGATCGCGCGTGATATTCAGCGTATTTTGCTTCCGGCCGAAGCGCCAGCCATCAACGGATTTGAGATTAGCGGCATCAATGTGCCAGCCCGCCAGGTGAGCGGCGATTATTTCGATTACATCCATGTCGATGACGAACGGCTTGGAGTTGCCATCGCCGATGTTTCCGGCAAAGGCGTTCCCGCGTCGCTCATCATGGCGATTTGCCGCAGCGTTTTGCGTAGTGAGGCGGTACGGAATCCTTCCCCGGCGAACGTTTTGCAAAAAGTAAACCGGCAACTTTACCCTGATATCAAGGAGGACATGTTTATCAGCATGGCCTACCTCATTCTCGATCAGGGGCCCAATGGTGTCACGCTCGCGCGCGCCGGGCATGACGCGCCCTTGCTATACAAACGCCAGTCGCAAAGCGTTACGCCCATCAAACCGCGGGGAATGGTCGTTGGAATTGACAGTGGAAATGTGTTCGATAGGATTACAGGCGATTTCGCCGTCCCGCTCGAGCGCGATGATTGCCTCGTTCTTTACACCGATGGCGTGACGGAAGCGCTCGATACCGAAGGAAACGAATTCGGTCTTGAACGCATGATCCAATCGGTCCGCGCCAGCGCGACCGATGGCGCACAAGCGATCATAAGGCAAGTCATCGATGATGTACGTAATTTTACCGGTTCACATCCCCAAAGCGACGACATCACCTTGATTGCCATTCGTAAAACATGAAAAAGACTCCTGCTACCGAACGACGCGAAGAAACTGAAAAATCGGCATCGGCAAAATCGGCACCTTCATCCGCGCCGGCTGCGTCCGATGTTGAGCGAGGTGAAGCGGATGATCCGATGGCCGGTTTGCAAGCGGACCTCGACAGGTTTCGCGATCTCGCGTTGCGTAGCCAGGCCGATTTCGAGAATTACAAAAAGCGCGCTGCCCGCGAAAAGGAAGACGCGATCAAGTACGCGAACAGCTCGTTGCTGGAGCGACTCGTGACCATTGTCGATAATTTCCAGCTCGGCCTCGAAGCCGCGCGAGGCGACGGCGAACGATCTCCAATTTATTCCGGAATGACGCTCGTCCTGAAACAACTCAATGATTTTCTGGCCGAGAATGGATTGCAACCAATCGAAGCGGAGGGAAACCAATTCGATCCAAACCTGCACCAAGCGATTGCGCATGAGCCGAGCAAGGAGTTTCCGGAAGGTACCGTCATCCGTCAGACGCGCCGCGGTTACCGGTTAAAAGACCGCTTGCTGCGGCCGTCGAGCGTGGTCGTTTCAAGCGGACCGGTAAAATAATTGCGCGGTTTGTCATTTCCGTGCGAAGTCGAGAGTGGACGAAAGACATGGAGGGCAGCGGCGAGAGAGTCGGGAGGAGAACGAGTCAAATCTTTTGCTGTTGCATGTTGATCTTGCACAGAGCACGCCTGCGATCATGAGCGCGAGTAAGCCTGAGAATCCATTGGCGACATCCAGGCCTGCCCGCCGGAGCCCTGGCGAAAGCGGGTAATCCGCGGTTCAAAGAAATGGCCACGACGAAACGCGATTATTACGAGATCCTGGGCGTCGATCGAAATGCCGCCGGGGAAGAGGTCAAGCGCGCGTATCGCAAACTCGCGGTCAAATTTCATCCGGACAAAAATCCCGATGATCCCCATGCCGAGGAAAAATTCAAGGAGCTCGGCGAAGCCTACGATGTTCTTATGGATCCGGATAAACGCGCCGCCTACGATCGCTTTGGGCACGCCGCTTTTGCCCAAGGCGGCGCCGGTTTCGGCCGCGGCGATTTTCATGATCCCTTCGAGATTTTCCGTGAAGTTTTTGGCGGAGGTGGAATCGGCGGCGGAATTTTCGAAACATTCTTCGGGGGCGGCGGGACGAGTGCGGAAGATCGACAGCGTGGATCCGACTTGCGCTACGACATGCAGATCACGCTCGAGGAGGCGGCTTTTGGTGTCGAAAAGGAGATTGAAATCGAGAAGCTCGACACCTGTGATAAATGTGATGGGAGTGGCGCTGAGCCAGGTTCGCGCACTATTAATTGTCCCACCTGCGGTGGCCGCGGCCAGGTGATCAGCTCACGTGGTTTTTTTCAGGTGTCGCAAACTTGTCCGCGTTGCCGCGGTGCAGGCCAGATCATCGAGAAACCGTGTCGCCAGTGTGACGGGGAAGGGCGCGTGCAAAAACTAAGCCGCGTTAAATTGAAGATTCCGGCTGGAATCGGCGAGGGCTCACGGCTGCGATCCTCGCGCAATGGCGAGGCCGGTATTCGTGGCGGTCCCCAAGGCGACCTTTATGTGGTTATTCACATTAAGGAACACAAAGTTTTCCAGAGGGACGGCGACAATCTTTATTGTGAAGTGCCCATTTCTTTTTCGGTTGCGGCCTTGGGGGGCGAGATCGACGTGCCTACCCTCGAAGGCAGAGCGCATTTAAAAGTACCGCCCGGCACGCAGAGCGGTCAGATGTTCAGGCTCCGCGGAAAGGGAATCGCCAATGTTAACGGGCGCGGCCGGGGTGATCTGTTCGCGCGGCTGATCGTCGAGGTGCCATCACACCTGAACGTCGAACAGCGCCGGAAGCTCGAGGAATTTGCCGAGCTTTGCGGCGACGAAAACACGCCGTTGCGCAAAAGCTTCTTCGAACGAGCGAAAGAATTTTTCCAGGATGCCTGATTCAACGGGATCATTCGTTTCCTGTTTTGTCTTGTCTGTGTAAATCCGCTTAATCCGCGAGTAGGATTATCATGCACCGCTTTTACATCTCGCCGGAGCATTGGAACCCCGACGCGCTTGTGTTGACTGGATCGGAAGCCCACCATGCGCGCGATGTCCTGCGCATGAAGCGCGGCGAAAAGCTTGTTCTCTTCAACGGACGCGGTCGCGAAATCACTGCCGAGATTATTGATCTTAGCGGCGACGAAATTCGATTGCGGAAATTGCACGAAGCGGAAGCGCGGCCGTTGCGCTGCCGGATTGTTCTGGGACAGGCGATTCCCAAAGGAAAAAACATGGAGTTGATTGTGCAGAAGGCGGTCGAGATCGGCGCGGCCGAGATTGCGCCGATCATTTCCGATCGCACCGTTGTGCAGGTCGATTCGGAAAGCGCCGCGCAAAAAGAGGCGAAGTGGCAGCAAATTGCGATTGAGGCAGCCAAGCAATGTGGACAGAACTGGCTGCCGCGCGTGCACGTGCCAAAAAAACTTCCGGAGTTTTTTGACGCAGCAATCAGCCTGCAGTCGGTTCAGACATCGAATAGCGATGTGGCTACGACATTCGATCTGCAACTGATCGGGTCGCTTCAGCCCGAAGCACAACATCTTAAAAAAATCCTCGCCGATTATTCGAGCGAACATCGGCATCGTCCCCGGAACGTACTGATGCTTATCGGGCCAGAAGGCGATTTCACACCGGCGGAGCTTGCGCTCGCCCGCCGCCACGGGTGCCGCCCGATCACGTTGGGCCCCATCATCCTGAGGGTGGAAACCGCCGCGATCTATTGCCTCAGCATTCTCTCCTACGAATTGCTGGTGTAGTTACGTCACATGTTCACTCCGGCTGCAGGCCGGTGGGTGCAACCGCCTGTTCGAAAACGTTACTCCGCAATCGCCGCTTCGACGGCAGATTCCGCGGGCAAGGCGGGAGCTCCCGCCCTCTTGTCCGGTGGCGCGGGTTCGATCGAAACAATTGCAAACTGAGCGGAGCCCTGATCGGTGCTGAGAGAGACAGTTTCGCCGACTTTGTGTCCCAGCAACGTCTGGCCGATCGCGGTTTGATATGAAATGATGTTCCGGTCGGGGTCGCCGTCCCACGCGCCAAGGATGGTATAGGTTTCTTCCTTGTTCGAACCCAAATCGCGCAGTCTAACGACCATGCCGATGGAAACGCGCGACGCATCCGCGTTTTCAAACGAGGTCCCGCGCGCGTTGTGTAGCATTTGTTCGACCTCGGCCTTGCGGCGCATGAGCACGGTTTGCATTTGCTTGGCCGCCTTAAACTCAAAATTCTCGCTAAGATCACCATATGATCTTGCAATCGCGATTTCCTTGGTGTTCTCGGGAATTTTCTTTTTGATGAGCTCTTCGTATTCGGCTTTGCGTCTTTCGAGACTGCTCCACGAAACAATCAAAGGCGCGGTTTTTTCTTGCGGTTGTGCGCCTGTAATCATGCTTGCCAGTTCTGGATAAAGTTTAACGATACGTGCCAGAAGCGAGCGCTTCGTCAGCTCGTCAAATAATGGGCTGAGCTGAAGCTGTCGCATTGCATCTCGAGCGACTCCGATTTCGCAATCCGCAAATATCTGGCCAAGTAATTGTCGATCTTCCGCAAAGACGCGATACAACTTGCTGCTGCGATTAGGTGCGTTGTGTTGTTCGCGTTCAAGCGCTGCCAAAATGGCGCCGAGCAATCTGGGTGTAATCAGCTCGCCCCAATTCTCCCGTTCGCTGCATAGCCAAACAAGCATCTCGCTCGTGGCGGAATGTTCGCGAGTGCTGCGTTCGAGGATCGTCCTAAGTTCGGCATGCTGCCCTGCCTCGGTGAAGATGCGCGGTATCTGCGCGACCATTCGACCGTGACTTCCTTGCATCAATTGCAACGCCCGTTCAGTCCAGCGAGATCCCAGCGCGGCTGGTAGGGCTTGCAAGACCCTTTTCTCTTTTGCGGCCGGCAATTTCGGCAAGATCGTCATCAAACGTTTCTCTTCGTCGAGGATTAATTTCGAAAGCGTTAAACCGATGTGCGTTGTGTTCAGTTGGGGGACGCGCTCGAGCAAATCGTCCCGCGCGATGACCAGTTCGAAAGCAAGCTCAGGATGTATTTTCTGATTGCGCGTCGCTACGTTCTCAACCGTCGCGACGATCGGTTGCAATTGTTTTTCCGGCTCTTTGAATTGCTCATGAAATTTTATGATCTGCTCGAGCGCCACCATTTGCTCTTTTGGGTGCCGCGCCTGGCTGAAAGAGACCATTAATTCGTCCGTGTGCGAGACACCTTCGCCGCGTAGTTGAATCGGCTCGGTCTTTTTCGCAGGAATCGAAAAAGCGCCGCTCGCTTTGAGTAATTTCTTCGTGGATTCCCACCAGCGTTTCCATTCCGCTTCGCTGAAAACATCGCCTACCAACCAATCGCCGACCTCTGCAACAGTCGCCTGGCCGCCAAGACTTTCGAGAATATTTCGCGTCGTGACCACTGGGTCTTCCCTGGCGAGCTTTTTGATCGACATCAGGTCGTTCGCCTTGCGTGCCAGAAAATGTTCGGGCGCGAGCGGCGTAAGATTTTCCGCCGCATACTGGGCCTGCATGGGATGGGATTTCTTGCCCGCAAAATCGATCACGATCTGATTGAGGAGAAGATTCCATTCGGCCACGCGACCGAACCCCCAACTCTTGTGCAAACAAAACGTGCCCGGCTTCAACTTTTCGAGCTGCTCGGCGCTTTTTGAAGTCAGCTTTCCTGATTCGACGAGTTTTTCCAGCTCCGTTTCCACCATGCGAGTCGCACAAGCTACGACTAACGTCGATCTTGGCGAGAGAAAACTAGCGCGAGAATCGGGTTTGCGATTGCGATAAAGCGTAGCCCGTGAAACGATAGCGCGCCGTGACCACCAGCATTTGGTTTTGGATCGCCTTTCACGTCGGCGTCTTCACCGCGCTAATCGTCGATCTGGTCAGTTTCAAGCGCCGCGATCGCGAACTGAGCATGCGGGCTGCGACGCAACGGAGCGTTCTATGGGTAATCCTTTCGCTTTGTTTCAGTGTGGTCGTCTGGCGGCTGAAGGGACCGCAGCACGGCGTCGATTTTCTCACGGGCTACCTCATCGAATATTCCCTGAGCGTCGATAACATCTTCGTTTTTGTGTTGATTTTTGCTTATTTTCGCGTGCCGCCCCGCGCGCAGCATCGCGTCCTCGTCTGGGGGATTGTCGGCGCCCTTGTCATGCGCGGAGTCATGATCTTGTGCGGTATCGCTTTGGTGCAACGCTTTCATTTTGTTCTCTATCTGTTCGGCCTGTTCCTGCTAATCACCGCGTTGCGAATGTTTTTCGGCAAACATGAACGGCGCGATTTCGGGGAAAGTTGGGTGATCCGGATATGCCGCCGCGCGTTTCCGATTACAAACGAATTCTATGACGAGCACTTCAGCGCGCGCGTGGATGGCCGCTGGATGCTGACCCCGCTCGCCCTCGCGCTGATCGCGATCGACATCATGGATCTCATCTTCGCGGTCGATTCGATTCCCGCAGTCTTCGCCATCACACAAGACCCATTTATTGTCTATACTTCAAACGTTTGCGCGATCATTGGTTTGCGATCGCTCTACTTTCTGCTTGCGCGTTTGATAGACCGTTTCATCTACCTGCAAACGGGGCTCGCATTCATCCTCGGCTTTGTGGGGATCAAAATGATCATCGCGGACTATTACCCGATTTCCAACTGGATCTCGCTGGGTGTCATCGTACTCGTTCTGGCTGTGACGATCACAATTTCGATGATCGTGACAGAGCGCCGCGCTGCGGACGGCAATCGAAAATAAATCTTGCCTTCATTGCTCAAAATCCATTTAACTATTGGGAAGACTATGAAGAACCTGTTTATCGTTGCTTTGATTCTCGGGTTTGCGGGAAATTCATTCGGTGATATCCAGGATCCCCCGGCGAACGATTACGGGCCAACGCGCAAGCTCGGTCGCGGCTTCTCGAATTTTTTCCTGGCGCCGACTGAAATTCCGGTGACGATTGCGAAGATTAACGAAGATGAAGGTAATTCCGCGGCTGCCGGTTACGGCGTTTGGCGCGGGCTGGGACGTTCAGCCGCGCGACATGTGGCGGGTCTGCTTGAAATTCTCACCTGGCCGTTCCCTGCATGGCGCCAAAGTTACTATCCAATGCTCCCAAGCGATATTCCGTGGATTCATGCCGGCTATCCAGAATTTCCGCCCGAGCTCGGCAACGAATCGAAGTATCCCTACGTGCGGGATTATTAGTTGGATTAATCGCAGCGCCTCATCTGATTATTTTCACATGATCGGCGGTGCAGCGCTCGATGCAATCGCGGCGTCTTTCCACGTTGCTGGTCGTTGACCGGATCCAGAGCTGCTTCGAATTAAAGCGACGTGGGCGATTGGCCACGCGAGTATTCTCCTTTGCGTATTGTCGATCTAAAAATTGAGGACGTCGCTTTCGGCGGCAAAGGCGTCGGGCGCGATAACGGCAAGGCAGTCTTTATTCCGTTCACGATTGACGGTGAAATCGTGTCGGCCGAACTCGTGCGCGAGAAAAAGCAATTCGCCGAGGCCGAACTTGTCGATCTTAAAGAAAGCTCGCCGCATCGTGTAAATCCGGAATGCCCGTACTTTGGCCGATGCGGTGGCTGCGCTTATCAACACATTAGCTACGAACATCAGCTCGCCATCAAATGGCGCCAGGTGCGCGATGTTCTGCAGCGAATTGGCAAACTAAGGGATGTGCCGATGCGGCCGATTATTCCATCGGCGGAACAGTACGGATATCGCAATCGCATCACCGTTCACGCGGAGGATGGCGTGATCGGATTTTTCCGGCGCGATTCGCATCGCCTGATCGACATCGAGCGTTGCCCGATTTCGCGCGATGAAGTCAATCGCGCATTGGCCGAATTACGGACGCAACATGTGCGCGATGGGCATTACACCTTGCGCGTCGGCATCGTTCCACGCGTTTTTTCTCAAACAAATGAGGCGGCCGCAAACGCATTGCGCGACCTGATTAGACAGCTCATCCCTCTGGATCAGGAGCTGTTGATTGATGCTTACTGTGGCGCGGGATTTTTTGCGAAGAGTTTGCTCGACAAGTTTCGAGGCGTTATTGGAATCGATTGGGACAAATTCGCCATCGCAGCCGCTCAAGAGAACGCGACCAGAAAAGAAACTTATGTCGCTGGAGATATCGAAGTGGAGCTGGAACGGGTTTTGAAACAGGGTGCTGTAGAAGCGCCTGTGTCAGCCACCATTTCCCCCTCCGTGGGCGGCACGCCCGCCACTACAGTAATTGTCGATCCTCCAGCCACAGGTCTGAGCGCAAATATTCGCAAATTGATTATCGATCTTGCACCGGCCACCCTGATTTACGTTTCCTGCAATCCAGCGACCCTCGCACGGGACCTAAACGAGCTGCAGCAAAAATTCAGGATCGATTCGGTGACGCCGCTCGATATGTTCCCGCAGACTGCCGAGATTGAGGTGGCGGTCCATTTGCGCCTGTAGACGGTGTCGCTGACACCGGCCCTGCAGTCCCCGGGGTTGCTACTACGAT